>CAZEBL010000066.1:10984-12696 GCA_964510325.1 uncultured Melioribacter sp.
CGTAGAATATGGCTTAGAATTTCCGGTTAAATTTACGATAAGTGAAAAAACTGCATACGAACTTGAAAGTGTAAAACCACCGGTTCAAGAGTTAAAACCAGTTAGTAAACAGCTGATTCCTGAATCAGAAAAACCGCACATTATTCCAAAGTTTCAAGAGCTTGATATATCTCAACTTAGCGTTTTATATTTTGAAGATCAGGTCGATTCACAAATATTATTCAAGAATCAAATGCGTGATGTTAAGAGTATAGAATTTGCTCCAAGTTTTGAAGCTGCTTTACCGTTACTAAAAACTAAGCGGTTTGATGTTATAATAATGGATATTAACCTTCAAGGGGAATATAACGGATTGGATGCATTAAGGATTATTCAAAAAATGCCCGGTCATAAAGACATTCCGATAATTGCATCTACCGCATATACTCAACCGGGTGCCAGAGAAAATTTTATTGCAGCCGGGTTCTCGGATTTTATTCCTAAACCACTTCTACGCGAAAAAATAATCGATATATTGAAAAGATTACTTGTTAAGTAACTTTCCATCTAAAATGAATCAATTATTCTCTCATATAGATTATATTCCATCACCCGTTGGAACAGTATGCATTAGAGCATCCGAAAGAGGTATAACCGATGTTTTTTTTACAGAAGACGAGGCAATTGATCAACTCTCTAAAAATCATTTCATTAAGAAATGCAAATTGCAATTGAATGAATACTTTGAAGGGAAAAGAAAAGTGTTTGATGTTACTCTGGACATGTATGGTACTACTTTTCAAAAACTTGTGTGGTATGAATTATTAATAATTCAATTTGGCAACAATATTTCATATTTATCGCTGGCTTCCAGACTTGGTAATAAAAACAAGATAAGAGCGGTTGCAAAAGCTAATGCTCAAAATAAAATTAATATTATAGTCCCGTGTCATCGTGTAATTGGTTCTAATGGAGAATTAATCGGTTACTCGGGAGGTTTATGGCGGAAGAAATGGTTACTTGAACATGAAGAAAAAATTGAGTACAACCGAAAACAATTAACTTTTTTTGAATCATAATTATCTACAATTATTTTGATATTTAATTCATTTTGTATAGATTTGTCCCACTAAAAATTGAAGGGCAGATAGCTCAGTCGGTAGAGCAAAGGACTGAAAATCCTTGTGTCGGCGGTTCGATTCCGTCTCTGCCCACTTCAAAGGGATGATTATTCATCCCTTTTCAATTTAATCAAAGACTAATCATGACAAGTGAATACCCATATTATCTTAATCTATTAGAAGTTCGTGATTCTAATCTTCACGGTAATGGTTTATTCACTACTGTTGATATTCCAAAAGATTCAATCATATGTGTAATTGAAGGTGAAGTGATTGATGAAGATGAATGTGTTAGAAGAGAAGAAGAAGAGGATAACGTTTATATTTTTTGGAATGGTGATAATTATATCGACACATCAAAGAATCCATTACTTAAAAACATTAATCATAATTGCGAACCAAATTGTTACGTTGAAGATAGGAACGAATATTCGCTTTTTTTAATTGCTGAAAGAGAAATTCACGCTGGTGAAGAATTAACGATCGATTATGCTTATGATGAGATTTATGAAAATTGTCAATGCCACATTCATAAAAACGAGAATTAATTAATAGAATAATTCTTATTTTACCCTCACAAAAACTTTCTATTTTATTTATATTTCTATCCAT
>CAZEBL010000067.1:0-12582 GCA_964510325.1 uncultured Melioribacter sp.
TGAAGGTGTCATTTTATCAACAAATTTGAGTAGTTATAAATAGAAAAATTTATTAAAGATGAATAATTGTTCGCTTAGTAAATCAGAAAATCTCAACAAATTATTAACATTAAACAGGAGTTATAAACCATTTATATTAAAACACTTATGGAAAAACGCAACGTTATACAAACAAAATAAACATAATTATGGGGAAAATTTTTCCCTAATAATAATATGTGAAACGTTTCACACGCCCCGATTATCAACAAATTATAAACATGTTCTTGTGTGGTTGAAATCTTACTCAAAATAGATTTTGATTTCTAAATCTGCAAATTATTTTTAAATATTTTTTATATCGATTCTTTTGGAAATGCTTTTAACAACTCTAATTTTGCAATTAACAATAATTGAGTTAATAGATGAAAAATATTTTAGTTCTCTTTACGGGCGGAACCTTCTCGATGAAAATAGACAACGCTACTAAAGCAGCAATTCCCTTCTATCATGGAAATGAATTAATCAATATGATTCCGGGAGCCGGCAACCTTGCCAATATTACAACTTATGAATTTGGAAATTACCCGGGTCCGCATATTACACCAGAACTAATGCTTTTATTATCAAAAAAGATAAAAGAATTTGTTGAGAAAAAAGAAATAGACGGAATTGTTGTAACACACGGAACCGATACTCTTGAGGAGACGGCTTATTTTATTGATCTTACTGTAAAGACAGATAAACCAATTGTAGTAATAGGGGCAATGAAAACAAGCTCTGAGCCGGATTGGGACGGTCCAAAGAATTTGTTGGATGCATTACATATATGTAACAATCCCAACAGTTATGGAATGGGCGTTCTGGTTTGCCTTAATGGGGAAATTAATGCTGCGAGTGAGGTTACAAAAACACACACAGAAGATATCGAAACGTTTATGAGTTTAGATTTTGGCTCGCTCGGTTTTGTAGATAAAGGGAGAGTTGTTTATAACAGATTACCACGAAAACTGGAAACGCTTGAAACGGACCAAATAAATTCTAATGTTGATTTAATAAAAGTTTATGCCGGTATGGATCAAAAGTTTTTTAGATATTCGGCTGATAGCGGAGCAGAGGGGTTGGTTGTTGAAGCAATGGGAGTTGGAAATGTTCCACCACCTGTGTTTGATGGAATTAAATATGTTGTTGAGAAAAAAATCCCCGTTGTTCTTGTTTCCAGATGCCCGGCGGGAGAAACACTTGATATTTATGGTTACCCGGGTGCGGGAAAGTGGCTTAAGAAAGAAGGGGTAATTTTTGCCGATTATTTAAATGGTCAGAAAGCTAGAATTAAATTGATGATTTGTCTGGGGATTACAAGAGACATTTCACAAATAAGAAATATGTTTGAGGGAAATTGAAAAACGGATTTAATAAATACAGCGTTCAATTCGAAAAACTGAAGCCGTGGATCCCCTCTATTATTTTATTACCATTAATTTATTATCTGATTAAACACGAGGGGCGAATTTTATTAGTTGATTATATAAACTTGCTGATTCACGAAGGCGGTCATGGAATTTTCAAAGTCTTCGGAAAATTTATTTATGCATTAGGAGGAACGCTCGCTCAAATTTTTATACCGGGAATGTTTGTAATTTTTTATTTAGTTAAAGGAAATAAAATTCCAGCACAAATATCGCTAATCTGGCTGGGACAAAATCTAATTAACATCTCTATTTATGCATCAGACGCGCGGGCTCAAAGACTACCATTGCTTGGCGGGAAAAAAGTTTATCACGATTGGACATACTTACTAAGAGAAACAGGTTTACTTAATTACGATCAGGAGGTCGGACTGTTCTTTTACTCTCTTGCAATTTTAGCTTTTATATTTTCTATACTCATCCCTCTTCTGCAAAAAAATTACAAGCCGGCTAAAATTAATTTAGATTTATAGCAGGCTCCTAAAAACCAATCATCCCAGCAGCAACAACTGCACTATGATAAATATTGGTAATAAAATTATTATTGAGAATTTATACATATATGCAAAAAAGCTTGGCATCTTTATATTGTTTTCTTCTGCAACAGCCTTTACCATAAAATTTGGTCCATTACCAATATAAGTCATACTTCCAAAGAATACGGCACCCACAGAAATTGCTTTAAGAATCTCTTCAGGTATTCCAGCAACTAAAGTTGAAGATTGAACACCGAGACCAAGCGCAAGCGAATGAAATGTTACGGCAGTTGGAGTGTTATCAAGAAAAGAGCTTAACAATCCTGTGAAGTAATAAAACTGTTGTGGTGAAGAAACTCCAAGCTTTGCAGCGTTTATTTCAAGATAAAGCAAACAAGGAACCATTGTAATAAAAATACCTAAAAATAAATATGCAACCTCCTTTATCGGTTCCCATGTAAAATTATTAGAAGTTCTGGTAAGTCTGGTTGTAAATAGCAGTGAAAAAATAGCCATTGAAAGAATTGCGGCCTCGCGGATAAACTTGTAATAGTGATTTATCTTAACGAATTCGAAATATTGTTCATTTAAGAAAGCAACCGATAAAACAACACCGGCTAGCCAGATAAAATTTAATTTTCCTTCAATCTTTATTGGCCTTACCGATGTTTTGTCTATTCTTATATCTTCCGGTTTTTCCTTCCTATAATAATATGTATCGAAAAGGAAGTATAAAATTAGCAGCAACAAATTTGTTAAGAACCATTCCGGTACTAATTTTAAAAACCATTCAAAAGGAGCTCCCCTTAAATACATCATAAATAATGGAGGATCACCAAGAGGCGTTAACAACCCACCGCAGTTTGCAATAATTCCAATAAAGAATAAAATGGTGTGAACTTTGAATTTCCTTTGTCTATTAGTTTGAATAACGGGCCGTATGAGAAGCATTGCTGCACCGGTTGTTCCCATAAAGGAAGCAAGAACAGCACCAATTCCCAAAAACAATGTGTTAATAGTAGGCTTCGCTTCAATATCTCCGGAAAGATAAATGCCGCCGGTTATCGTAAATAGAGCACCTAACAGAATAATAAAGGGTATGTAATCAAATACAATTGATTCAACTAATTTCTCTTCCAGTCCGGCTCCGAAAAGATAAACAACTATAGGAATGCTTAATATTATTGCTATTATTAACTTATTGGAATTTTTCTCCCAGAAGTGATTCCAGAATAATGGAAAGATTGCAATTGATAAAAGCATTAAAATAAATGGTAACAAACTTATTAACGGAATAGTAATAGAGTGGGCTTCCATAGTAGAGTCCATAAAATTTTGTCGGGCAAAACTAACTTTAATGGAACTCTAAATCAACGGAATTTTTTTCTACAAGTGGAATGCCTTAAAATAAATAAGAATTGATAGCCGGTAATTTACCCGACCAATCCAAAACTTTATAGTTTAAGGCACCCACAAATTTTATAAAACATAAAATTATTTTTTGAGAAGATCTCTTATTTCGGCTAACAAAACAACTTCTTCGCTGGGCTTTGGCGGTGCTGCCGGTTGTGCCGCTTCCTTTTTCTTTAATGTATTCATGGCTTTTATTACCATAAAAATTGCCCACGCAATAATCACAAAGTCGATAACCGTATTAATAAACACCCCATACTTTAGAACAACAGCAGGAGCCGATTCTGTGGCGGTTTTTAATGTTAACGCCAAGTCGCTGAAATCGATTCCGCCAACAAGTAATCCGATAGGAGGCATAATAACATCGTTAACGAAGGAAGAAACTATTTTTCCGAATGCCGCACCTATTATAATACCCACGGCCATGTCAACAACATTCCCCCGCATTGCGAACGATTTAAATTCGTTAATTAACTTCATTTTTTCCTCCATGTTTAGTTTGTTGATTTTATTATCCGGCGATATCCAGAAAGTTTTTGTTCACGTACATTCTATACCGTTGCTTTCCTGTTACTTCGTTTAATAGATTTAGCTCAACTAATTTTGACACCACAAAGTTAGCTGTTTGTTTTGTTAGTGATAAAGCTTTAGTAATGTGTGGGATAGTTATAACCGGCTGAGCAAATATATATTTATAAAGTTGTAGTATTATTGTGGTTGCTGAACCGCTCTGGATTATTTTTTCGTAACCACTCTGTTCCATACGGAAAAATTTTTTTATGATTTCAATAGTTTCATTAGAAGAAGAGACAATCGTTGAGAGAAAAAACTTTGTCCACTCATTCCAGCCTTCGTTCGTCGATAACATTTTTAAATTGTTAAAGTACTCCTCTCTTCGTGTGTTGAGCAAACCTGATATCTGTAAACAATTATTCACGATTCTTTTTTTCCAGTTAAGATGGAGTTGAATCAAAATTCTTCCCGTTAGTCCATTATAGTTTTCGAATGGATGTATTAGTTCGAACTGGGCATGAATAAGAGCAGCGTTGATTAAGGGGGGATAAGAAACATCCGACTCAATGTAATTTTCGTATTGCTCCATTAGAGAAGGGATCTCATCCGGCGAGGGTAGTGCGAGTTTATTATCCGCAGAACTATTTTTCAAACTACTCCCTCGATACAAGTCATTTATTTGCGGGCTGCTCTGTTCTTGTGCGAGTTCATTATAAATTGATTTAATGATATGTCCGGCGCGCGATACATTTTTAATTAGTCTCAATCCAACAGACGACGCCCTTAAATAATTATCTAATGTTTTGGTGGAGTGATTTTCTTCTGTACATAATTTTGTGAAGTATTCTTCAATTGAAAGACTATAATTATCTATAGAAAGACTTTTACTTGCTTCGCTAATCTGGAGAGTTCTTGGAATAAAATGATTCTCACCAAACAAACTTAGCAAACCGGTAAGTTGATAAATAGAAGTTTCAGCACCGGATAGTAATGCGATTATCTCCGAATCAAATCGTAGTTTGGGTTCTGGAGGCAAAGGTTTTAACATAATTAAGCCCGGTTTATGTGACTAAAATACATTTTTTATGTCTTTAGTCAAGTGATTAGTTCTAAAAATAGCAAGAAGGGTGTTTTAAGTCTTATACATAAGACTTATTTAATATGTAGAGCTTTTTTGGATTTTAAGTAAGTATTTTAAGACAAACAGAAAGGACTTAGATTAATATAAATTTTCCGGAGTGCTTGTGCCTGAAGTAATTGTTTGGAATTAACTCTGTTTCATGATAATAGTTCGTCGTCCCGGTATAATAATAAGATAGCCGAATGATTTACAATTACTAACTTTTGTTTTTCAATCTCAACCTCAATAGCATCTTTTCTTAGAAAGAGAGCAAAGTCGCCCGGTTTTGCCTGAAGAGGAATATAGCGAGTAGATTTATTCTCCTTCCAGGGTTCGTCATCTTCCGCTGGCATACCAATAGGGTAGCCGGGTCCTACTTTTATTACATATCCGCCCTGAACCCGTTCTTTTTCATAAACTCCGGGTGGAAGATATAAACCGCTGTTTGTTTTGTTGAGATTTTCTTCGGGCTTAACTAGAACGCGGTCTCCGACAATAATTATTTTGTCTGTGTTGATCATTTTCACAAAAATTTTCTCAACACAAAAATAAATAAACGCTTTTCGAACCTCAATTTATTTTATCTGTTTACAAGAACATTTATTTTACGTGTAATTTTTGGAGAGTATATGAAAGAATTGTGGAATCAAAGATATTTATTAGAAGAGTACAAATATGGAAAAGAACCAAATCAGTTTTTAAAAGAGGAACTATTAAAACTTAAACCCGGACGAATTCTCTTGCCCGGCGAGGGGGAGGGTAGAAACGCGGTGTATGCTGCAATAAATTGCTGGGAGGTTGATGCATTTGACTTTTCTGAAGCAGGGAAAATAAAAGCACTAAAACTTGCGGAAGAGTCCGGAGCTAAAATTAATTATGATGTAAAAGAGTTTTCAGAATTCAAGCCGGGTAAGGAAAAGTATGATGCCGCGGCAATAATTTTTATACACTTAGAAGAAGAACAAAGACAATCATTATTCCAGAAAATAATAGACTCATTAAAGCCCGATGGCAAAATTATTTTTGAATGTTTTGAAAAAGATCAGATTAATTTTAATTCCGGCGGTCCAAAAGATACGGCTCTTTTATACTCACTTGAAGAGGTTGTAAATGATTTTATTGATCTTGAGTTTGAAAAATTATCGAAAGAGAAAATCTATCTAAATGAAGGCAGAGGTCATCTTGGCGAAGCAATGGTTATTAGATTCATAGGAAAAAGAAAAAATCTTTTCGAAAACTCTCCATTTTAAGATTTTTTAAACTCACAGCTTAGTGAGTTTAAACCAAGATTTAATGTTTATTTAACACATTATTAATTTTGCAACCAATAATTTTATAGTATTATTTGATGCCAATTAGTTCAATTTAGTTCTGTTTTTATTCGCAACAAAAAGAGAATAATCTATGTTAAAATATTTAATTGTAAATTTATTGTTTATTGTGTTGGTATCGGAGATATCGGGTTCGTCACCTTGTTCGGATGCAGGTGAAAAGTCAGGCTCTAATTTTTTTCCAACCAACAGAAATATTTCTTTGATATATAACTCTTCTTTTGGTCATACGATTAGCAAATTTTACAACACAGATGATTTTTTAATAAGCGGTAACGAAGGAGACCGATTTAAGTATATCCAAAAAATATTTATTACTGAGACCGGTGTTTACGTAAACGAAGTCTATCAATATTTTAAAGTAATGATTTTTATTAGCAAGGAGAAATTGTTTACATATAACAAACCGGTTCTAAGACTGCCCTTGCCTTTAGTATCTGGAAAAAGTTGGGATTGGGAAGGCGAAGAATACTCAGATGGAGACACTTCGGTAATAAAGCTTTCCGGAAGAGTTCTTGACAAAGAGCTTGTTAGTACCCCGGCCGGCAATTTTGAGTCCATTAAAGTCGAAACAAAAATTTCTAGTTCAAGTGGTTCAGAGAACAATATAGTTGAATGGTATGTTGAGAATATAGGAATTGTGAAAGCAATCATCTCAATTAATGGGGGCGGATTGATGGGAATGATTAGAAAAGTAATGGGATACGCAAAGATAGAATTTGAGCTAAAAGAGATAAAGAATAATTAATTATTATGCGGGAATTTTAAAGCCCTCATTAATTTTTTTAATGAATTTATTCTTTTTGACCTCTTTTATCTTATGTAAATCAACGATAATTAGGCCATCAATACAATTGGCAAACCTAACATCTACACCAAAATCTGCAAAAACGACCCCACCCTCATCACAGAGATCGCTATAGTGTTTATAAAGCACAGGCACAGAACAATTCATTTGTCTTAGTAAATTTTTAAGTATAACATAATCTAGTTTTGCATTCTCCCCTTTAAATATTTGTGAAAATTCATTTTCCGTTTCAAGATCAACAAGAAATCGATTTTTTGACTCAATTAATTTCTGATTAGAAGAAAACCACTTCTTATAGTAATAAACAATTAATTTTTTAGCGTATTCTGGATAAGCATCACTAATGCTTACACAACCAAACAAGTATCTAATTTCTGAGCTTGTGGAAAGAAAAGCTCCTATTCCTTGCCATAAATAATTTAAAGCGTTTGTATTCCAATATTTTTTTTGTATAAAACTTCTTCCAAGCTCAATAGAATTGATCAAATATTCAGATTGAAATTTACTTGTGAAATTAAAAAGAGTTGATGTATAAAAACCATTAACTCCGTGTTCTTCAATTATGTTTTTCCCGATGCCCAAACGATAGGCACCAACAATTTCAAGTTCTTTATTATCCCACATAATTATGTGATGGTAATGCATATCAAATTTGTCGAGATCTAGTTTTTTACCAGTGCCTTCCCCAACGTCCCTAAAAGTTTTTTCTCTGAGTCTTGCTATCTCATTTATAGAGAATGGAGCATTTTTTTTCGTCACTGAATAGATATATATATCTTCATTAGAAACACCAAGAAATTTACATCCGTTGAGTTCTTTCTTAATAAATCTTCTATCCACCGGGTGAATTATAGTATTTTCGGTTTTGAATACAAACTTGTTTTTTTGACCCATCAAATAAACGTGTTTTCTAAGAAGTGTTGTCTGGTATATATCATTTACATAAGAAAGTGTAAATGCCTTAGAAGGTATTTGATTCCCAATTTTTATTCGAATTAATTTGTTTTTCTTATTAAATAGTTCATGTGCAAGCAGCAGAGTCGACGCTTTTCTGTTAATAAGCGAGACTAGATAAAAAAGCAGAGAGTTCCTAGCCTCAATATAAACCGGAAGTAAAGGCGCCTGATGTTTTCTTGCTAGACTTACTGCACTTTTATGCCACTTCGAGTCGGTTACTCGAAACCAGTTTAAGCGGGAAACACTCGCGGCCGGAAACATTATTATGGCGCTCTCATTTTTAAGAGATTCGCTTATTGCTATTAGATAATCTCGTTTTAACTTTTTTTCAGAGAAAATATCTATTGGAAGCAAATATGGTTTTATAAAATCAAAGTGATATAATATGTCGTTAGCTATTATTTTTACATCATTTCTAATTTCTAAAAATATCTTAAGTAGTATAAGTCCATCAAGACTTCCGATGGGATGGTTGGCTATGCAGATAATTTTTCCTTCTGAGGGTATGCGTTCCAATTCATTTCGAGGTATTAAATATGAGAAATTAAGCTGCTCAAATAGTTCGTTTATAAAGTGAATTATATCAAGGTGCGAGTTTTCTTCTAAAATAGAGTTTATCTTATCTATATATAATATTTTCTTAAGGACAGAGAGTAAAATTGAATCGAATTTAGTCAGTCGTAATTTTCCCGATTTTATAGTTCCCCTAAGAATTTCCTCTATATTTATTTTTTGCATAATGATTTAACGGAGCTAGTGAATCAGATCGTTACGGTAATCCTCTGCATCAGAATAAGTATGTGATTCATATTTTTCACCAAGCGCTCTAATAAAATATTCCACTGTATCCCGCGGAAGGTCCAGCCACCTTTTGTGTGCCATAATTTCCAGTAGGATCTGATTCTCTTTTTTGGATAGATCCTTTAAAATCAATCTCTCTTCAAAAGAAAGTTTTTTTAAGTATTCCTCAGAAGTCCGTATTTTTTTAAGTATGTTCGATTTATAACGGCAAATTCTATAAAGTTCACTTACAAGGTTCTCGAAAAATGGCGTGTTGTAAAGAGCAATTTCATAATTATAACTTTGCATAAAGTTTCCTCAATCAATTAGCTGTTGATAAAATGTTCCATAAGAACCAAGAAATTTTTCATTGTGAATTGTGGGCATTATGATTAGCGCCCTGTGGAAATATTGGAATTTAGTATTAATTGATTATTATGGAATTGTTAATTTTTGATTAAATAATAATAGGAATAGAGCTTTTTAAGGCAGTTAATAGATCGTTGCCGATTAAGACTTCTTTGCTTTCGCCCCGTTATTTTGAACCAAAAATTCAAAGTTCTTAAAAGAGACTTTTAGCCGTATATTGTTTTGGTTTTTTAAGTAGATATAATATTCCGAAATACTTTCTACAATTCCATCAAAAAATTTTTGATTTGAATTTAGAGGATTAGGAAAATAATACCTTAATTTATCGCCCTGCTTAAAACTCATAGATTTTTTGCCCCAATCTAAAATTTTTTTATTAACAAATTATTACTAAACAGTTAACAAATTATAAAATGTAAACACCGCGGAAACTAAAATTTGACAAATCAGTTTCCTTGTGTTATATTAGAAACTATAAAAACCATAATAGTTTCCGCGGGAATAAATGGAAGAGAAAATTAAAATTGTTGAATTCGGGGAGCAGAAGTTTTTCAAGGAAGGAATTCATAAAACTACTATGGACGAAGTTGCTTCCGAATTGAGAATGAGCAAAAAAACCATCTATAAGTATTTTCCTACTAAAGACGATCTGGTGCGGGCAATAGCAAAACATTTTATGAACAACATGAAAAACGCAATCGTCCCAACATTAAATGGAAATAAGAATGCAATTGAGAAATTAGAAGGATTGATAAAAATTCTTGCCAGGGCGTCAATAAAAATCAGTCCCCAAATGCTCGACGATATGAGGCGACACTTCCCTAAACTCTGGAATGAGATGGATAATTTTAGAACCGAAATGATGTTTGGAAACATTACAAAAGTAATTGACCAGGGAAAAGAGGAAGGCTTATTTATCAATTATCCAACACCTATAATTATTAACATGGTTGTAGCATCGCTCCGTTCTGTTGTAAACCCGGATTTTATACTTAACAATAACGTGTCGTTAATCGAAGCCGCATCGATAGCTTTCAAAATATTAATTGGCGGAATTACAACCGAAAAAGGAAAGAAAATTTTTAATAAAACAATAAACAAGAAATCGTTATGAAAAAGAAAATCTTAATACCAGCAGTTAGGTCGCAAAAATATTTATTGATTATTCTGTTGGCAGCATTAATGCTTTTACTAATAGCATGTAGTAATGATAACGGTAAATTTGATGCAACCGGGACATTCGAATCGGAAGAAATTATAATTTCATCAGAAGCCACAGGACGATTGATAAATTTTAATGTTGAAGAGGGATTGGCTTTGAAGAACAATCAAGTGGTTGGACTTGTCGACACCGTTCAATTGTACCTCAAGAAAAAACAGCTCGAAGCATCAATACGCGCTATAATGAATAAAACCCCTGATATCAACACGCAGCTTGCAATTATTCAGGAACAGATTCAAACAGCCGAGAGGGAAAAAAAGAGAATAGAACCGCTTGTAATGGAAGGTGCCGCAACAACAAAACAACTCGATGATATTAATTCCCAGGTTGATGTTTTAAAGAAACAGTATGAAGCTACTAAGTCTACTCTTACAATCACTAAACAGGGACTGCTTGCAGAAATAAATCCGCTCAGTATTCAAATAGAACAGATTCAGGATCAGATAAACAAAAGCATAATTAGAAATCCTGTGGATGGAATAGTCCTTTCCCGTTATGCAAAAGCGAATGAAATTACATCAGCGGGAAAAGCTCTTTACAAAATAGCAGACCTGTCAGCGTTAACATTAAGAGCATTTATAACCGGCGAACAGCTACCAAAATTGAAATTAGGTCAATCTGTTAAAGTCTATGTTGATAATGGAGATGAAGAACAGAAGGAATTTAAAGGAGAGGTGTATTGGGTTTCATCTAAAGCAGAATTCACTCCCAAAACAATTCAAACAAAAGATGAACGCGCCAACCTTGTTTATGCAATTAAAATAAGAGTTAAAAACGACGGCTACTTAAAAATTGGTATGTATGGCGAAGTAAAATTTTAGCGATTATGAAATCAGTAGAACTAAAAAATATTACAAAAACATATAAGGTTAAAAAATCAACTGTTGTTGCCGTTGATGATATCTCCTTGACTGTAGATGACGGAGAGATTTTCGGTTTAATTGGACCGGACGGCGCCGGCAAGACATCTCTTTTTAGAATTCTTACTACACTTATTTTACCCGATAGCGGACAAGCTAAAGTCTATGATTTTGATGTTGTAAATGATTGGAGAGAGATAAGAAATATTGTTGGTTATATGCCGGGCAAATTTTCCCTTTACCAGGATTTAACGGTTGAAGAAAATCTGGAGTTCTTTGCAACGGTTTTCAATACAACCATAAAGGAGAATTACGAATTAATAGAAGAGATATATAAACAGCTCGAACCCTTTAAAAACCGTCGTGCTGGAAAACTAAGCGGAGGGATGAAACAAAAACTTGCTCTATGCTGCGCCCTTATTCATAAACCGAAAATTCTTTTTCTTGATGAACCGACAACGGGAGTGGATCCTGTATCTAGAAAAGAATTCTGGGAAATGTTAAAACGTCTTCAAAACCGCGGCATAAGCATCCTTGTATCTACTCCTTATATGGACGAAGCAAAATTATGCGATAGAATTGCATTGATTCAAAAGGGTAGAATATTGCAAGTCGACACGCCGCAAAACATTATTGGCAAATTCAAGATGAATCTTTTTGCAGTACACTCTCCAGAGATGTATAAACTTTTAATGGACTTACGTGCATATCCAAAGACCGAATCATGTTTTGCTTTTGGTGAAAATCATCATCTTGTTGTTAATGATAGTAGAATAAGTGCTGCGGATGTGAAAAAATATTTAGAATCTTCTGGACACCCTCAAGCATCTGTTTCGAATATCGAACCCACCATTGAGGATTGTTTTATGCACCTGATGGGCAAATAAATGCAACAAACTAAAGAGCCGGGAAGAAGCGATAGTATTAAATGACTAATGAAATAGTAATTAAAACAGAAGATCTAACAAAAAGATTTGGAGATTTTACTGCGGTGAATAAAATCTCCTTTGAAGTAAAGCGCGGAGAAATTTTTGGATTCCTTGGTGCTAACGGGGCGGGTAAAACAACAGCAATGAAAATGTTAATTGGAATTTTGAAACCTACAAGCGGAAATGCAAATATCGCCGGCTTTGATATTTACAATCAAACAGAACAAATCAAAAAAAATATTGGTTATATGAGCCAGAAGTTTTCTTTATATGAAGACCTGACGATTATGGAAAATGTTCAATTGTTTGCCGGTATTTATGGATTGAGCGATGATGAGATTAAACAAAGAAGTAGC
>CAZEBL010000068.1:0-12414 GCA_964510325.1 uncultured Melioribacter sp.
GGCGGGGGAAAAATAAAAATAACTGGAAATGGTTTTAATGGTTTGAAAGTTCCAGAATCGGAATTATATGCTGGTAATTCAGGAACCACAGCCCGGCTTTTAAGCGGAATTCTATGCGCACAAAATTTTAGTTCGGTTATTACCGGTGATGAATCATTATCAATCCGTCCGATGTTACGTGTAGTTGAACCGCTTAGATTGATGGGAGCTGATATCAATGCATCTGAACTTGGCACTTTACCTTTAATTATTAATCCTACTAAAAACTTGCATCCAATAGAATATAAAATGAAAGTTGCAAGTGCTCAGGTGAAAAGTGCTATTATTCTTGCTGCTATCCATCTGGATGAAGAAACTATTATTTATGAAACTACTAAGACACGCGACCATAGTGAAAGAATGTTAGGGATTAAAACCGAAATTCAGAATAATATTAACAGAATTGTAGTTTCAAAAAAGAATTACCCCGAACCTTTTGAAATGATAATCCCATCTGATATTTCAACTGCATCATTCTTTATTGTTCTAACCTTATTAACCAGAGATTCTGAACTATTGATAAAAAATGTCTCCTTAAATCCTACTCGAATAGGTATAATAAATTTGTTATCATCAATGGGCGGTATTATCGAAATAGAAAATGAGATAATTGTGAATGGAGAGATTTGCGGCGATATTAAAGTTAAATCGAGCCGGTTAAAAAATATTGATATCCCTGAAGAAATAATTCCCAATATAATTGATGAGGTGCCGATATTATCTGTTGCCGGTCTTTTTGCAGAGGGGAATTTCAAAATTAATCATGCTAAGGAATTAAGAATAAAAGAATCTGACCGTATAAAATCTTTGTGTTACAATTACAGACTATTAGGATTGGATGTTGTTGAAGATGATGATGGCTTCGAACTTAATGGTAATATACAGAATGAAACAGATCTATTATTTGAAAGTTTTGGTGATCACCGGATAGCAATGGCATTTGCCGTATTATCGATGCAATTGAAGAACGGCGGGGTGGTTAATCAGTTTGAATCGGTTTCAGTTTCCAATCCCGATTTTTTAGAACAAATTAAACAAATCTCTTAAAGCTCAAGTATCTGGTGCTCAAATTTATTAATAACTAATTCACTGTAAATCCACTTAATTATATCCATGCCGTATTTATTTGCGAAGTAAATAAAATTTATTTCACGTTCCTGTAATCCATCATTGGGGTAAAGAACGTTTCTAACCTTGCTAAGTTGTCTTGTTGTAGCTTCGTGCTTTCTTTTTTCTGCTTCAATAGCTTTGGACTTTAAAAAATCAATTGTCTGCTCAATTCTCTCTCTGGATTTACCGGTAAGATCAGTAAGTGTTTTGTCTATTGCGTTTAACTTTTCGTTAACTGGGACTAATGCAGTCCGGATATTGTTAATTGCTTCATTAAAAATATTATTTAAATCGGAACCTGAATCGGCCATAATTACTTTTGTAAAGAGTTGGTCTTCGGTTAGAAATATATCCGGGAAATTTAATTTATATTTATCCAGAATTGCCTGTGCACCTTTTTCCAGAATTGTTGCAGATGATCGCGGATAAATTACTGGTTCAACAAGTCCATATAAATTGTAAAGTGGAGTTACCTGAGCAAAATAACTTATCTCCGATGGCCCACCGACATAAAAGCCCGTAGGGAATAAATAATCCTGGCAGATGGGACGTAGCAGAACATTAGGACTAAATTTTTCAGGTGAATTGTTTATAGCAGAAATCAGTTCATCATGAGTAAATCTTTTTCTCTTACCTTTAAGCCGGAAATCATTATCGACCGGTTCAATAAGCAGCCGTTCATTCTCGTCAATGTAAAATAAGTTAATTGCTTTTACTTTAACCTGAGCATGATATAATTCTTCCAATTCTGCGCTTCGCTCAACAAGGAGTCCGGTGTGGTCTCTGTAGCTTGTAATTTCTTTTGAAAATATCGGCGTCAGTAATTTTTTTACACCCGGATCAATCGGGTTAAATATAATCAAACCATATTCATCAAATAATTTTATCATCAACTCCCTGAAAGATTCAAGAAATGATTTCCCCGGTTGATAGAAATTATGCAATAATTCCAATAACTGGTTTTTAAATTCAGTTTCCCTTAATTCAGCAGAGAGAAGTGAAAATAATTGTTCAATATTATTATTGAATTTAAGATTGCCGATATTACCGCGGTTAATTTCTTCAATCTCGCCATCCTCATAATTAACATTAAATATCTGATTCTTATCGTTAACAAGATTTATTGAACGTACTTCTTCAAAATCGTGATCATCGCCTTCAAGCCAGAATACAGGGACAAAATGAAACCCCTCGAATTTATCTTTCAAATACGAAGCAAGCTTTATAGCAGTTATAGATTTGTAAATTGTATATAACGGTCCTCCGAACAAACCAAGCTGTTGACCTGTAACAATTGCAATTGTATTAGGTGATTTCAAAGATTCTATGTTAGTCTGAGTCTGCTTGGAAATTTTTATATCCGAGTATTGAATCTTAACAGCTTCCGCTAAATCATTCCGGTGAGGTCTCTCAAAGTTTGATAAATTCTTAAAAAGCTCTTCGTATTTATCCTGATCTCTAAAGTTCCATCTATAAAATTTTTCTACATTTTCAAATTCACTTAGATAATCGAGAAATAAGTTCTGATGCCCGGGGATATCTGAAAAATTTAAGTACATTAAAGCTCCCGATATTATTATAAATCTATTATTTTTAGATAGTGAATGAAGAATATTCCCGTTATTAATAAACCGCATTGTGAATTTAATAAATTTTTTAATTAGTATAATCCACTTAAAAAGATAATTACCTGTATTGGAGTGAAGATGACTAAAAGCTATATCATTTCTATCGATCTTGGAGGGACAAAGATCCTTTCTGCATTAATCGATTCAAATCATAAAATAATATGTAAAGAAAAAATTCCAACAGATGTAATGAATGGAAAGGAAGGAATGGTTTCTGGAATTGTTGATTCAGTTAAAAAAATTATGAGCGATAATGAATTATCTGAAAGAGAAATTAAAGCGATTTGTCTGGGAGTTCCGGGTACAGTAAATCCTTATTCGGGATTAATATCCAATGCACCGAATCTTGGTATAAAAAACTTTAATATAAAGGAAGCTCTTCTCAAATACTTTTCTATTCCATTACTAATTGAAAACGATGTTAACCTTGCCGGATTGGGGATTAAGAAATTTGAGTTTGATAAAGAAAGTAATAATCTGATTGTAGTATTTGTTGGGACTGGTATTGGTGGAGCACTTTTCTTCGAAGGTAAGTTGTACCGCGGTTCATCTTTTTTTGCCGGAGAAATTGGGCATATGAAAGTGAACAGTAAAGGAAATTTCTTAGGCAAAGAAAAAAACAGCACATTTGAGTCTCTAGCAAGCAGAACGGCAATAGTGAGAGATATTAAAAGGGAATTGAATAAAGGGAAGAAAAGTCTGCTTAAAGATTACAAATCACCCGGTAAAATGTTAAAGAGTAAAGGTCTGGCTTCTGCCATTAAACAGGGGGATTCACTTGCAATAAAACATGTTAATAAAGCTGCAGTAACTATCGGCACTGTACTGGGGAGTTTAACTACTTTATTAAATCTGGATACAATTGTTTTAGGCGGTGGAGTATTTGAAGCGATTGGTGATTTTATGTTGCCAAAGGTCCGGAAAGCATTTAAGAAATCGGTATTGCAAGAACCCGGCAAAATATTGAAAATTTACAAAACAAAACTTGGTGATGATGCTGCGCTATACGGTGGAATTGCACTTGTAGAAGAATTTTTACCCAAGTAATTATTAGGTCTTATTGGAAAAGCTCTGTTCAATTTTTTCTAATTCGTTGCTTATTTCTGTCCAACGGTTGTATTCTTCTTCCAATAAATACTTCGTCCTATCGTAATCAATATTTTTACTTTTTGATAAAACGGGATTGCTGAAAATTGAAGGATCGGATAATTCATTTTCAAGATTAATTCTCAGTTCTTCCAGAATTGAAATTTCCTTCTCGCATTTTTCAAGCTGACTGCGTAAATCTTTGGTAAGGACAAACTTCTGCTGTCTTATTTCGGCTTCTATTCTCTTCTGGTCTTTTCGGGTAAACTTATCATTACTTGTTTTTTTATCTGTGTATTTTTCTTCTTGAATCTGAGTCTTTTTGAAAAAGTAATAATCAATACCGCCATAGTAAATTGTAATACCGCAATCCTTTATTTCCAAAACCTTGCTTGCAATCGGTTTAATAAAATCGATATCGTGGGATACAATTAACATTGTTCCAGAAAATCCAGTAAGTGCTTTCTGTAATATCTCTTTAGATGAAAAGTCGAGATGGTTAGTAGGCTCGTCGAGAATAACGAAATTGCTTTTTGTTAGAAGCAATCTTGCAAGAGCGAGCCGGCTCTTTTCACCGCCAGATAGTACTTTCACTTTTTTGAATACATCATCTCCAGAAAATAGAAATGAACCTAAAATTTTTCTTATCTGTCCGGCAGTAAGCTCTTCATTAATCTCTTCGAGTGTATCAATCAAATCATTATCGGGATTCAACGAATCGGCAATTTCTTGTTCGTAATAAGAAATAATTGTGTTATTACCATAAATAACTTCACCAGATGTTGGCTGAATTTTGGAACCGATAATCTTTGCAAGTGTAGTTTTACCAGTTCCGTTTGCACCAACAATGGCTATCTTTTCTCCGCGTTCTATTGACAAGTTGATATTGCTGAATACTTCCAGATCACCATAAAATTTTGAAATATTTCTTAATTCGATAGGGACAATACCGCTTTTGGGAGGATCAGGAAATTTTATTTCAATCTGTTTTTCCTGTTCAATTAATTGAACTGTATCCATCTTCTCAAGCATCTTTATACGACTTTGGACTTGCTTTGCCTTAGTATTTTTATAACGGAACCGTTCAATAAATTTTTCCGTTTCCTTAATCTTTTTTTCCTGATTCTTTTGAAGCTCTTTTAACTGAATGTCGCGTTCGGTTTTGAAGTTTAAATAGTGCTCGTAATTACCGGGGAAAAAATTAATCTGGTTGTTGAATATCTCCAGCGTTTTACTTGTAACATTATTTACAAAGTGGCGGTCGTGGGATACTACAATAATCGCACTGTTCCAGCTTTGTAAAAACTCAATAAGCCATTGTAATGTCTCAATATCAAGATGGTTAGTCGGTTCATCTAATAGCAAAAGATCGTTTTCTGCAAGAAGGATTTTAGCAAGCTGCATTCTCATCTGCCACCCACCGGAGAATTCTTCGGTCTTTCTCAACAAATCCCTTTCTTTAAACCCTAAGCCATGGCAAACCTTTTCAATTCGAGATTCAACGCTATAAAAATCGAGTTCCTCTTTTCTATGGTGAAGTGATCCTAAAGCATTTAACAACTCCTCTCTATCATCCTGATCGAGCGAATC
The DNA here is from genome assembly GCA_964510325.1 of uncultured Melioribacter sp. GTDB lineage: Bacteria > Bacteroidota > Ignavibacteria > Ignavibacteriales > Melioribacteraceae > DSXH01. The sequence continues at coordinate 5,454 of CAZEBL010000068.1, forward strand.
TGAATTAAGCTGGTTAATAATTTCATTTTCTCTTTCGATTAGAGAATCAACTTCTGGTATTGCAGATTTTACTTCTTCTAATACAGATTTCCCTTTGAAAGCGATAATTTCCTGTGGGAGGTAGCCGATTCTTAATCCCTTCTGTTTAATAATTTGGCCTTCTTCGGGTTTTTCTAAATCGACTAATAATTTTAAAAAAGTAGATTTACCTTTACCATTTGAACCGACAAGTGCAATTTTATCATTACGGTGAAGCTTAATATTAACATTCTCGAATAAATTTTCACCCGTAAATTGTATTGATAAATTTTTAATGTCGATCATATAAAGAACTAAATTACTTTTTTATTACGGCAACTTTGGAAGTTGCAACATTATTTGCTTCTTCATCATAAGCAACAACAACATAAATTCCAGATGAAACAAATCTACCGTTCAAATCTTTAAGGTCCCAGAAAGCAATTTTTCCACCGGGTGAAATAAAATCACGAATTAAATTACCGGAAATATCAAAAATCTTTATCCTGCTATTTTTTATTAATCCCTCAATAGTCACCTGGCTTACTTCATCTTCGGAAATTATGACCGGGCTGGGATAAACAAACAGTTCGTTAAAACTTTCTACCGGTTTCATTGAATATGTTTGAAGCTCTGCTAAACCGTAATCTGTGCCAATATAAACTTTGCCAAGTTTTTCATCAACGGCTATACTTCTGATTTCGTCGTTTGGTATGGGACTATTCTTGGAATCATAAAATGCGAGCAGAGTTATACCGTCACTCGATATAACAGCAACACCCTGTTTAGTACCGATCCATTTCTGATCGAGTGCATCAATAGCAATACAAGTAACACTCTGGTTCTTAAGCGAAGGCGCAAAATTACTTCTTAATGTTGAAAGCGGTTTTGAAGGATCTGTTATCACATTGATACCGGCGCTCGTACCGATCCAGAGATAACCTCTCTTATCAATCGCCAAAGAAGTAATTATATCGCTAAAGAGTCCGTCACTCTGTCTTATACCTCCTTGTGTGTCGTCAGCAAGATTAGTATAAGTTTCTTTTTCGTTATAATAATAGAGACCTCTGTTACCTTCCATTACTACAAACCATTTGGTGCCATTCTGATCGATAACCATTTTATCAAGAACATCAAATTCGGATAAGTAAGGATTTGTCATAGAATAATGATACCACTTCTTATCCGGTGTAAGAACACTTAATTGTTTACGAGCTGCAGATTGATGATTTGCAATCCATATATTTTTCTTAGAGTCCACCTTAATATCAGCGATAGCTAAGAAATTATTGTTAATTGGTATTCCAACCAATTCGCTATTGCTGGCAGTATAAACTTCGAATTGTCCATTCTTAAAAATTGCAAACCCGTAACCCCAGTTGGATAAGTACACGGTATTATCATCTGCTGCAAAAACATTATGATAGGCATTAGAAGGTAATTGCGGGTTGCTTTCTTTGCTATATCTTTTCCAGGTCTTGCCATCAAATTCAAGAAATCCAATTCCAAACAAATCTTTTCCAGTTCCAACATATAAATTACTGTTACCGGCAACAGAAAGATTTATAAACAGGTTACTAAACGGACCGGGCGGGGCTAAGTATTTAGTAACGTTGTTTTTTATTTCTATCATTCCATTGTTGGAGGAAATGTAATAAACTCTATTTTCAGTTACGGAAATGGAAGTTAATGTTATCGATTGATTTTCGAATAACTGATTTATTTGCGAGCCATTGTATTCGTATAATTTTTTATCTGTAATTGCCAAGAGCGAAGTACCCAATACAGCAATATCTTTTATAATACTTCCTTGAAGAATGAAAGGTTGCCATGTATTATTCTGGAATCTATATATACCATCATTCGTACCAATAACAATATGGTTGTTATATAATAGTATCTTGGATGCTGTTGAAGCAGATATGTTTGAGACGAATGAATAAGAATTCCAGGATTCAGGTACGGATAAATTTGTTGAACCCGGTTTCTGAATTGCAATTCCATTTTCTGTAATTGAGTAAACTAATCCCGATCTAAAAGTATTGAGGACTCTTGATTCTGTTGGGAATGAACCGAGTTTCAAAAACGTATCGTAAAAAGTTAGATTGTTGGTATTGATTAAAGTTAATCCGAAATCAGTAGATACAAAAGCTGTATCATTAGAAAAATAGAAGTCGTTAATTTTCTTACGGAGTTTACTCGACTTATAGATATCCAGAATATTAGAAATAGAATTGCTGGATTGATCATAGACAATTATATAACCTTCCTGGGATCCGAACCAGATTTTATTCTGTTTATCAACACCAACCGCAGTTAATGTTTGTGTAATTAAGCCGTTTGATTTATTCAACACGAAAAACGATGTATCGGCAGATGGATTAAGTTTGAAAGCACCTCCATTAGAAACAGCCCAGATGCCGCTTGAAGAAGTAATTGCTTTCTTAATATCCTTCATGTTTGCATGGATTTTCCAATCACCAATATTCTGAAATTTGGCAGATGTGTAGAACAAAACAAATAAGATTACCAGCTTCAACTTACTCATTATTTCCCCGCAAATTTTAGGTTATTTAATAAAGTAGTTAGGCAAATTTAGTATTTTCTTTTTGAACTAAAAGTGTAATAATTAACGAAATAAAAAAATGGTAGAATTTTAATTCATGCGCTATTCTTATGAAGCATATTTCTCATTGCTTCGAGGTTATTTGGTGAGATTAAATATTTACCTAAACTATTGCCGTCTTCCTTTTTACCGCCGTGGAAATCGGAACCTCCGGCTTCAAGTAAACAGTACTGGTTTACAATCCCCCTGTAAAAATTAATTTGATTTTCGGAATGACTGGGGTGAATAACTTCAATACCATCTATACCGGCTTTTATTAAATCGGTCAGAATTGATTCTTTCATATAACCCGGATGAGCAATAAAGGAGAGCCCTCCGGCATCACTTATTAGTTTTGTTGCACTCTGAGGAGAAACATGAATTTTACGTTCAAATGCGGGACCGTAATCGCCAATATATTTTTCAAACGCTTCATAATAATTGCTTATTAATCCCAGGTTAACCATTGAATAAGCAATATGCGGTCGTCCAATAGCAGAGTTTTGAGCGTGGTCAATTACATCATCAATAGTAATAGATAAACCGAGGTTACGTAATTTTTGTACAATTCTTTTTGCACGGTGAAGTCTTTCATCTCTGAAAAAACTTAAATATTTCTGTAACTCATCGTTGTCAATGTCAATAAAATAAGCAAGCAGATGAATCTCCTTTTCATCAAGGTCAGTGCTTATTTCAAGTCCGGGAATAACTTCGATGCCTATTTCTTTACCAACAGCTATTGCTTCCTTAAGTCCATTAACACTATCATGATCAGTAATACTTATTACATCAAGTCCCACTTCTTTAGCTTTCTGTACTAACTCGGTAGGGGAGAATGCACCATCCGAATAAGTAGTGTGCATATGGAGATCAATTTTTATCGACATAATTAGCTGAATAATTCCTTGAATTTTTCGTAATCGGTTATTCTAAGTTTGTTGCCGTCCAGTTCAACTAATCCTTTTTTAGCAAATGAGTGGATGGTTCTAGAAATAGTTTCTCTTGAAGTTCCCGCCATATTAGCTAAATCCTGTTGAAGTGGGAGTTTTTCAATTTCAACTTTGCCATGTTTAATTCTGCCTACATCATCAGCCAATTGAAGAAGAACGGTTGCAACTTTACCTTCTGCATCCTTAAGAGAAAGGGCTTTAATTTTGGCATCTGCAGAACGCAATCTTTTTGTGAGTTCTTGCAGTAATGAAATTGCAACTTCCGGATATTCCTTAAGAAGATTTATAAAATCATTTCTTTGAATAAGGAATAATTCAGTGTCCTCAATGGCAACAACCGTAGCCGATCGGGTTTGACCATCAAGGATAGCCATCTCGCCGAAAAAATCGCTCTCTGTGAGAATTGTTAAAATTACTTCTCTGCCATCCCCGCTTGTTCTTGCAACTTTTACTTTACCTTTAACAATAACAAAAAGTGCAGTACCAACTTCATCTTCCATGAGAATTACATCATTCTTAAGATAATTTTTTCTTGTACCTATTTTTTCAATCTTTTCGATTGTATCTAAAGGTATCTCGGAAAAAATTGGAACATAAGCCAAAAATTCTGATGAGGGCATCTTAACCTCTAATAAATTTTCTCTTAATAAAATGAAGGAATGCTCTAACGCAAGATAAACTTTTCTTGTTAAAGGGACAATGGTTTAATTTTTTATAACATTCAATCAATTCAAATTGATACTTCATGGTCGATTTTCTATATTTGAAGGGAAAATTCTAAATAAAATAGTATTGGAGGAAAAAAGAAATGGCAGTAAAAGTAGGAATCAATGGATTCGGTAGAATAGGCAGATTAGTTTTCAGCGCTCTTGTTAATAAAGGTCACCTTGGAAAGGAAGTTGACGTTGTTGCACTTGTGGATGTTAGTACAGACGCTAAGTATTTTGCTTATCAATTAAAATATGATTCAGTTCATGGAAAATTTAATGGAACATTAGGAAGCGAAAAGAGTGATCCATCTCTTGAAGCCGACGATGTATTGATTGTAAATGGTAAAAAGATTAAATGTGTACTTGCTCAAAAAGATCCTTCACAATTGCCCTGGAAAGAATTAGGTGTTGATATTGTAATTGAGGCTACAGGAATATTCAACGATAGTGAAAAAGCAAAAGGACATTTAACAGCAGGTGCCAAGAAAGTATTACTTACAGCTCCGGGCAAAGGTGATGTAAAAACAATAGTAATGGGTGTTAATGATAATGAATATGATCCGGCAAAACATAATATTATTTCAAACGCATCATGTACAACTAATTGTTTGGCCCCGGTTGTTTACGTATTGCTTAAAGAAGGGATCGGTATTGAAACCGGATTAATGACAACAATTCACGCTTATACTGCTACGCAAAAGACGGTTGACGGTCCATCTAAGAAAGATTGGAGAGGAGGAAGAGCAGCTGCAATTAATATCATTCCATCTACAACAGGTGCAGCAAAAGCTGTTGGTGAAGTTCTTCCGGAAACAAAAGGCAAACTTACTGGAATGTCTTTCCGGGTTCCGACTGCAGATGTTTCAGTGGTCGATTTGACTTTTCGTTCTTTAAGGGATACATCTATTCAAGAAATTGATGACCTTTTGAAAAAAGCTTCAGAAACTTACCTTAAAGGAATTTTAGGTTACTCAAATGAAGAATTAGTATCAACCGATTTTATCCATGATGATAGATCTTCAATATACGATTCGCTTGCAACAGTGCAGAATAATCTAAAAGGTGAAAAGAGATTCTTCAAAATTGTTTCCTGGTATGATAATGAATGGGGATATTCTTGCCGTGTTGTTGATCTTTTGTTAAAGATAATTAAGTAGATCTCAAAATTATTTGTTAAGACGCAGATTCTTATTGAGACTGCGTCTTTTTTTATATCATATTTGAATGATTACGGAGGAATAAAATGAAAAAATTAAGTATCGACAAAGTTGATCTTAAAAGTAAAAGAGTATTAGTACGTGTCGATTTTAATGTTCCGCTTGATGAAAATCTGAAAATTACAGATGATATTAGAATAACATCGGCACTACCAACTATCAAAAAAATTATTGATAACGGTGGTCGGACAATATTAATGAGTCACCTCGGAAGACCGAAGGGCGGTCCGAATCCTAAATATAGTTTAAAGCCGGTTGCAGTTAGGTTGGGTGAATTATTGCAGATAGATGTTAAATTTGCCCCGGATTGTATAGGTGATCAGGTAAAAGCAATTGTAAATTCTTTAAAGGATGGGGAAGTACTTCTTCTTGAAAATCTTAGATTCCATGCTCAGGAAGAAAAAAATGATCCTGAATTTGCAAAACAGCTTTCTGAACTTGGTGATGTTTATATAAACGATGCATTCGGGTCTGCACATCGTGCACATGCTTCTACAGAAGGTGTTACAAAATTTATTAAAACATGTGCATCAGGATATTTAATGCAGAAGGAACTCGATTATCTTGGTAGCGCTGTTGCAAATCCTGTTAGACCGTTTACTGCAATATTGGGCGGCTCAAAAATTTCAGGTAAGATTGATGTGATTGAAAATCTTCTTCCAAAAGTAGACTATTTATTGATTGGTGGTGGAATGGCTTATACATTTTATAAAGCGATGGGTCATGAAATAGGTACATCTCTTCTTGAAGCTGAAAAACTTGATCTTGCAAAAGAAGTTCTCGAAAAATTCAAGAATTCCAATGCCAAGGTTTTATTGCCAAAGGATAATGTTGTTGCCGCAGAATTTAAGAATGAATCTCCTTCAACTGTAGTTGATGCTGATAAAATCCCATCGGATAAAATGGGGCTGGATATCGGTCCAAAAACAATTGAAGAATTTAGAAATGTAATCCTTTCCAGTAAAACAATAGTTTGGAACGGTCCTCTCGGTGTATTCGAATTTGATAATTTTGCAGCCGGTACAAATGCAATTGCAAAAGCACTTGCTGAGGCTACTTCTAAAGGTGCAATTACAATAATTGGTGGCGGCGATTCTGCTGCAGCTATAAGTAAAGCCGGTCTTGATGATAAAGTATCCCACGTTTCCACAGGTGGAGGTGCATCACTTGAATTTTTGGAAGGGAAAGTTCTACCAGGTGTTGCCGCATTGAATGACGATAATTAATTACAGTTGAACAGGGCAAGATCCTTTTATAAAAATTTTCTTGATCTTGCTCCTGTTCTTTATCGATATTAAGAATCCCTTTCAATTAATTGTAAAATGATTTAATTTTCCAACCAACAAACAACAACAGGCGACTTAATGGGTTACGATTCAAGAGATTATTATAGACCATCGGGATTTGGAGGTTTTACTTTTTTCCCACCGGTAATAAAGAATTTATTAATTATAAATGTTG
>CAZEBL010000069.1:0-12387 GCA_964510325.1 uncultured Melioribacter sp.
TGGGAGTGCAATTAATTTTGAATGGGATATATTAATTTTTAATCGTCAGTTAGATGCAGAAAAGCTTAAGCGGGTTTAATATTCTCCTTACAAAACACGAAAAAAAGATTCTATTTTTCTGATTCTCTTTGCACTGTAGGAACAAAATCTGCCGGTCTCCCCTTCTTAGGAAGATTCAATATTTCTCTGGCTCTATCGAGAGCATCATCTATATTGCCGAATACATTCTCTTCTCCAAACATATCGAGCAATCCGGCTTGTGTCATAGCATAAAGCGGTTGAGTATGAACGCCTGAGAGGACAATAGTTGTGCCCTGTTTTTTAGAATCTTTATAAAATTCTTCAAGCGTATGCAGACCCGTTGCATCAATAGCCGGAACATTTCTCATTCGTATTATTCTTACTTTGGGTGGTTCTTCAATTACATGCATTGCATCCCTAAAAGTTGAAGCGGCGCCGAAGAAAAATGGTCCATTCACCTCAAAAACTTCTACGCTTTTTGGAACTTCCCTTTTATTAATCGAATTCGGGTCATAAGATTCCTCTTCGTCAGTAAGCTCGCGTGTAATTACTCCAACATTTGTGACCATTGCCATTCTGCGCATGAAAAGGATTACCGCCAATATCATTCCGATTTGAATTGCAACGGTTAGATCAAAAATTACAGTTAAGAAAAATGTTGTAAGCAGAACTACAACATCGCTGCGGGGACTCTTTAATAAACTCTTAAAAGAACGCCACTCGCTCATATTATATGCCACTATCACAAGTATTGCTGCTAAGGTTGCCATTGGAATAAGTTTTGCAAGTTTACCAAAGAAGAGCATAATTAAAAGGAGTGTTAACGAATGGACTATTCCGGCAATTGGAGTTCTACCACCATTCTTTATATTAGTAGCGGTTCTTGCAATTGCACCCGTAGCGGGTATTCCGCCAAATATTGGCGATGCAATATTGGCGAGTCCCTGTGCAATTAACTCCATGTTGCTTCTATGTTTTCCACCAATCATTCCATCTGCTACAACTGCGGATAATAAAGATTCTATTGCAGCAAGAATTGCAATTGTTGTAGCGGGTGCAATTAAATTTTTAATTACAGATAAATTGATCTGGTAGAAATGAGGTTCGGGAATATTCGAGGGAATTTCTCCAAACCGGCTTCCGATAGTTTCAACCGGAAGCTGTAGGAGATGCACTAAAAGAGTTGATACGATAATTGCAATAAGAGAGCCGGGAATTCTATGCGTTACTCTCGGCCAGAAGATCATAATTAGAAGTGAAAGCGCAGCTATACCGAATGCATAATAATTCAAAGTAGAGATACTTTGGCCATATGCAATCCACTTTTCATGAAATTCGGATGGAACTGATCTCATTGCAAGTCCAAACAGGTCTTTTATCTGTGTCGAAAAAATCAGTAGAGCAATTCCTGATGTAAATCCAACAACAACTGGATATGGAATAAATTTTATAATTGAACCGAATCGAGCAAATCCCATTATAACAAGTATAATTCCAGCCATTATTGTTGCTATCATTAAACCTGTCATTCCATACTGCTGAATAATTCCGTATACAATTACTATGAATGCACCGGTAGGACCACCAATCTGAACGCGGCTTCCGCCAAAAGCAGAGATAATAAACCCAGCAATAATTGCCGTAATAATTCCTTTCTCTGGAGTTACACCGCTTGCTATTCCAAAAGCTATTGCCAGTGGAAGGGCAACAATACCAACTATGACACCGGCAGTTAGATCTGAAACGAATTGCTGCTTATTGTAATCTTTTAGTGTTGTAAATAACTTTGGTTTTAACATAACAGTAAATATTTAATGCGTAAAATTACTCTATCGCTGAATAAAATGCGTTATTAATAATTTTTCAGGTGGAATTAATACATATTTGATAATAATAATATTTTATGAATTTAATACTCCCGAATAAAGAATCGGAACAATGAATTGCTCATCTAATCCAGAAAAATTTTAAGTGAAAAATGGTAAACAATAAAAATCACTGGTACGACGGTTTATTCTATGATAAGCTTATAGCGCCTAATCAGGATAAATCTTTTTCGCAGATAAAGATAATTATTAATCCCGGTTCTTCCTTATTGGATGTTGGATGCGGTACAGGAAGACTTGCTTTCCAGATTGCAGATAAGTGCAGCAAGGTTGACGGGATCGATTTATCAATAAAAAATGTGAAACTGGCTAATAAGAAATTGTCGGCAGACCTTTTCCCGAATATATCGTTTCATCATGCTGATGTAATTACGTTTTTATCCGCAATAGATAAGAAATATGATTACGCTGTTTTATCTTATGTAATCCACGAAGTTGATATTAGCCAGAGGATTGAGATTCTTAAATTGCTTTCTCAAGCTGCAGATAAAATTATAATCGTAGATTATTTATCACCCCGCCCAAAAGGATTCTGGAGCGGACTAAATGAAATTGTGGAATTTATTGCAGGAAGGGAACACTATAGGAATTTTAAGTCCTATGTTGCAAACGGAGGGATTTACGCACTTGCTCAACAAAGCGGATTGAAAATTATCGATGAAATTAAAAATGTGCCGTCGACAAGTCATTTAGTAATTATATCTAAATAATCATAAAAGTGATAAAACTTAACCAGCTCTGAAATTTTATTATATGCTAAGCCGCCCTAAGGCGGCTTAGTCTTTAACGAACAGAAAAAATTATTTAAGCAGATTCATTTTAATAGTCTGCTGGAAATTACCCGCAATCAACCTGGCAAAGTAAATTCCACTAGCAACTTTCTGCCCATAATTATCTATACTATTCCACTCTACTGTATACTTGCCGGGATTTAATATTTCGTGATCAACGAGAGTCTTAACTTCCTGACCCATAATATCGTAAATGATCACAGATATTTTTTGCTGATTCGGGATTCCAAATTGAATTTTAGTAGAGGGATTGAAAGGATTTGGATAATTCTGAGAAAGAGTTATCTCAGCTGGAATATTTGTATTATCAGCCACAACTCCGGTAACCGAACTGTGTGGAAATCCATGGCACTGTACACAATCCATTTGAGAATTTACATTATTAAATACTACCGGTCCATGGCAGGTCATACATTGTGCTACATTCGGATTAGTTACAAATGTTGGTTTAAATTGATTTGCAAAATGAGCATTCAAAATTTCAGCGGTGTGTGCAGCTATATCACCGGTTAGACGTGCACATCTCTCTTTCCTTTCTGTATCGGTAACTTTCTTTTTTGCATGATTACACCATTGACTTACCGAAGGATGACACAATACACTTCCGGCAACATTCTGCGGCAATGTGCCGTTGAATTTTTTATCCTGGTACTTACCATCCAATGCAGCTTTATTTGCAGCATCTGTTGGAAATGGTGTTGATGCAGACCAACCCCAGATTTCATTAATAAGTTTACCGGAATCTGCTTTAGTTGCAACTAAACTTATAATTGCAGCAGCACCATTTACGGCACCGCATAATGTACCCCAACCATTTCCGCCGCCTCGTCCATAAAGCATTATCTCCATCGGAATATTAGCCCATGGATCCGGCATTTTTTCGGTTAATGCTTCTGTAAATGCTCCAAAGCATCCGGCAGCGCAATCTTTGTCAGCCCAATATAAATGATGCGCTTTAAGTCTTACAACTTCGGGATCCAATGCAACCCATGGCATAGGCCAAACTGTTGATTTGGGGCTGGCTAATATTTTCCCACCTGCTAATGCATTTAAACCAACAACTCCTGCAACTGCTCCAACAGCATACTTTGATGTGTTCACTAAGAAATCTTTTCTGTCAATTTTCTTGCTTTCCATTTTGATTCTCCAGTTTAAATTGATTATGTGTTTCATTTAGTTTATTCAGTATGTTACCTATTAATTCATTAGCTGGTAATTCAGAAAAATATTTTATCGATTTATTTTTATCACAAAAGAGCCAGAGCATCCCAAGTGCAAGAGTTTTCTCATCCTGATTATCTGTTTCAATTGAGTTTTCTATTTCGTAAATAATATCCGGACAGGGGCAATCATCTAATATTGGATCAGTATTTATAATAAATTCCAAATCTTCAAACACCAGTTCAATAAAAAGATTGAAAGCTTCTTTAACTCTGTTTGTTTTTATGTAACAAATGATCAGTTTTTTCCGGACCGATTTAATTGTAGGGTTTTTGCGATAAGTTTCTTCAAACTCTTTCAAAGCATCGCAATAACGCCTTACCATAAAGAATTGATTGCCAAGCATTTCGTTCATGTTAATTACAGCGCAAAATGCGGGCCGGGATTAATTCTTCATTTTTTTAGAAATAAAACCGGGTTTTGTGAAAATGATGCAACAATATGCAACAGTAGAATACTGAAGGATTAGTTTTTACAATTGCGGGTGCGACAAAATGCAACGCTGAAACAATGTGTTTATTTAGATCTGTGTGCTTTTAATATGCGATGGATTGTGCTTCTATTTATACCAAGAATTTTGGCGACTTTAGTTTTATTCCAATTATTTTGGCGCAGAAGAGCTATAAGTGTTTCCGTTTTTTCATCTGTTTCAATTTCTTTAGGAGTCAGAATTTTACCACATTTCCGGTTATCTCTGATAATAGGAGGCAAACAACAAGCACATAAATAATCCTCTCTCTTCGAACGTATAAAAGCATATTCAATAACATTTTCAAGCTCTCTCACATTTCCGGGCCAGTCATAATTGAATAATAATTCCATTGTAGCAGAATCTGCTGTTTCAATTTTCTTACCATATTTAGCTGAAAACTTTTTAATAAAATAATCGATCAGATAAACAATATCTTCTTTCCTTTCTCTAAGCGGCGGAATATGTAACGGAATTACATTTAATCTGAAATACAAATCCTCACGAAACCGGTGAGCAAGTATTTCATCTTTTATATTTTTATTAGTTGACGATATAACCCGAACATTTACTTTTCTTGTGATATTTTCTCCAAGTCTTTCAAATGTTCCTTCCTGAATAATTCTTAATAATTTTGTCTGCATACTGACGGGTATTTCAGTTATCTCATCAAGGAAAATTGTGCCGCCATCAGCATACTCAAACCTACCAATACGATCATTCCTTGCGTCTGTAAAAGCTCCTTTAACATGTCCGAATAGTTCACTCTCTAGCAAAGAATCGGGTAAAGCAGAACAATTTACTTTAACAAATATTTTATCTCTTCTTCTGCTTGTCTCTTTTATTGCATTAGCAACCATTTCTTTGCCTACACCTGTTTCGCCAGTAATTAAAACATTAGCTTCGCTGTTTGATATTTCTTCGATACTTTTAACTATTTCCCTCATCGGCTTCGATTTACCAATAATTCCAAAAAAGTGGGGTGTGCTTTGCAAATATTCATCGAAATTAATTTTGGAATCTTTTCGGAAAGAAATAATTGCCCCGATCGGTTCTTCATTTTCGTCGGAAAGAATTGATGCATTCAGTTTGATAGGGATAATTTTCCCATCTGCATTCTGTAAACTTGATTCAAGGTTAACAATATTATTCCCTGTTCGGAGAATTTCGGTTATAGGACAACCAATTTCGCATCTTTCGGATTTGCAGAATGATCTGCAGACTTTCCCGATAACTTCTTCGGCAGGTATTCCTGTTATCTTGGATGCAGTTTTATTGACATAAATGATTTTGAATTCCTTGTCAATTATGTAAATTCCTTCCGGTAATGACTCAAGAATTTTTAAACTGTTTTGATCTAAGAAATCTTTTTCTTTCATTTTATTTTGATGTTAATAAATAAATACCACCTAAAATTACAAGCAATCCGCAAATTTTTCTTGTCCATATAATTACTTTTGAACCCTCGCTCCAGTTAAGATATGTTTGAATTTTCCCGGCCAGAGTACCAGCGCCTACAATCACAGCACAGTTCCCGATACCAAATGCTAAAAGAAATATTACTGCCAACAAATAGTTTGTTTGAGCTGTCTGAAATACAATTCCAAGAACCGGAGCCATATAAGCGAATGTACATGGACCAAGTGCAATACCGAAAAGCAAGCCCAATACTAAAGCGGCTAATAATCCTTTAGATTTCGTCTGATGCAACCGTGCAAAATTCCAATCAATCTTTATTATATCCATCAAGTAAAGACCTACAAGAAAAAAGATTCCGGCTACAAGATAATTTCCGTAAACACCAACGTCACCCATTAATCTGCCGAGTGAAGCGGTTATAAATCCAATTGCTGCAATTGTTATTAGTATACCAACTGAAAATACAAGTGAGATATAAAAAGTTCTGCCGACAGATATTTTTCCTTGCGAACTGATATACCCTACAACAAGGGGAATACTTGAAAGATGACAGGGCGAAAGAATTATTGAAAGAATTCCCCACGCAAAAGATGCAAGCACTGCAACCCAAACGGATCCGGACATTACTTCGTAAAGAGATGTAAATATACTTTCTATCATAGTATCTCCGGTGGAAAGTGAAAGGGACAAGGGACGAGGGATAAGGGGTGATGCAAATTCTGGGGTTGTGATACTTAATTTTTATTAATCCCTATTTCGCGTCCCTTTCGCTTGTCCTTTCTAACTTTATAACTTTTTACTTTCCAAAGTTTCAATTGATTTTGTAATCATTGCTATTATTCCATCTATAGTAGAACATCTTTCATCTATAATTTCAGCCTATAGAAGAAATTTAGATCTTTGATACCATCCTTTCGATTCGCGTGCAGAGCCACGCGATATTCTTAAAAAGTGTGGATACTCTTTCCCAAAACCTCGGCCGTATCATTCTTCGATGTTTGCTGAGATTGAACCGCAGGAACGTATTAATTGTCTCGCAATTTCTTTTCCGCGAAAATCTTTTTGCAATACTTCTGTATCATTCCAGCATAGATCCCATAATTCAAGAGCCGTTTTATAAAAGCGGAGTTCCTCCAATCCATCTTTCATTATAACCCCCAAGCTCATTAAAGTTTTTAAAATCCCTTTCACTTTCACTCGTCCCTTTCACTTCTTTGCTTTCAGTCCATTTGCTAACAGCAGTTTATCAATTTCAGTTTCGGGATAGAATCCTTCATGTCTATGAAATTCCTTACCGTTCTCATCAAGAAATACCTGAGTTGGTATTAATTTGATTTTATATCTCTCAGCATAATGTCTTTGTTCCTTAGTCCACACATCATAAAATACAACTTTAACCTGCTCGCCATATTTTTCTTCAATTGCTTTCATCATCGGCTGCATTGCTTTACATGGGATGCAATTAACTGAACCGAGCTCAATAAAGGTTACTTTTGGTTTAGTCTGACCAATCGAAAAAGCTGTAAATAATAGTGTAAGAATTACAAAAAAAGAAATCTTATGATATTTCATGTTAGTTTTCCTTTAACCAGTTTAGAATTTGATCATCTTTCGGAATTATACCGAAGCTTTTTACCTGTTCATTTATAACCAATCCGGGTGTCATCATTATTCCGTAACCCATCATTTCATTTATGTCGGTTACTTTTTCAACAGCAGCATCAATTCCGTTTTGTGCAACTATTTCTCTAACTTTTGCTTCCAGATTAAGACACTTCTTGCAACCGGTACCTAGAATTTTTATAGAAACCATTATTTCTCCTGATTTATTGATTGAATAATTTTTTCTCTAATGCTTTCACTTGAAGGAATCCCTTTAGAATAGAATCGGCACGATAAGGATGGGGATTCCGGTAAAGGAATTCCTCCGATATCTTCGCCATTTACTAATAATGTTGGCGAACCTCTGAATTTGACTTTCTTCGCTGTTACTTCATCACCCACGAGTACTTTTTCAATTTCCACTTTATCTTCCAAACCTTTTACTGCTTCAGTTAAGTTGTTCTCCATCTTAATGTGATTAGGACAATTTTCGAAGTACTGAAATTCAAGTTTTACTTTCATTTTATACTCTTATCATTTCTGATTATTTATTATAAACACACATCAGGTGCCTTAACCGTTCCTTCTTCAACTTTTCCGAAATATTTCTTCTGAAACCAGAGTGCAACATTTACAAGAGCGATCAATACCGGTACTTCAACTAAAGGACCAATTACAGCAGCAAAAGCTTCTCCGCTGTTTATTCCGAATACTGCGATGGCAACTGCAATTGCTAATTCAAAATTATTGCTTGCAGCCGTAAACGAAAGCGTGGCTGTCTTGGAATAATCTGCACCAATCTTTTTCCCCATATAAAAAGAAACCAGAAACATTATTACAAAATAGAGAAGGAGAGGAATTGCAATCCTAACGACATCAAGAGGAATCTTTACAATGTATTCACCTTTGAGTGAGAACATCACAACAATTGTAAATAGAAGTGCTATAAGTGTTATAGGAGAAATCTTAGGGATGAATTTCTTCTCGTACCATGCCTTACTCTTCAGCTTCAGCATTACAAAACGTGTTATCATTCCGGCAATGAAAGGAATACCAAGATAGATGAAAACCGATTCTGCTATCTGACCAATTGTAATATCGACAGCGAATGTCTGGAGTCCAAGCCAAGATGGAAATACCGTAAGGAACACATACGCATAAACCGAGAAGAAGAGGACCTGAAAGATCGAGTTGAACGCAACGAGTCCGGCAGCGTATTCAGTATCACCTTTTGCAAGTTCATTCCATACAATAACCATAGCGATGCAACGGGCGAGACCGATCATAATAAGTCCGGCCATATATTCGGGATAATCGGGAAGAAAGATTATTGCAAGCAGAAACATAAGGATTGGACCAATAACCCAGTTTTGAATGAGTGATAGCGTAAGCAACTTAACGTTTCTAAAAACATCTCCAAGTTCTTCATACTTTACTTTGGCAAGCGGAGGATACATCATTAATATTAATCCGATAGCAATCGGGATATTGGTTGTGCCGCTCTGAAATGTATTCCAGAAATCGACTATGCCGGGAAATAAGTAACCGGAAAAAACTCCGATGAACATTGCAAGAAAAATCCACAATGTTAAATATCTGTCTAAGAAAGAAAGTTTTTTTGTTAATGAACTCATATGATTCCTTTCAGAATATTTTATTGTTATCGCTTACCTTTTTATTTACAAAATATATTATAGCGCTAAAAAGCAATGCTGCCGGAATAATCACGATCCATTTATTTACGCCTAATTGTATAAATATATCGCCGTTAATTTCACTTGATAGTAATGCTGCTTTAACAGGTTTAATAGTAAGAGCGTAAATAAAAATTCCTATTGCCATACCGAAGAATGTAAGGATTGCTTCCTTCTTTCCTTCGCCAATACGGGCTGCCATTGTACCGGGGCAATATCCAAGAATCCCCATTCCTGTTCCAAAGATTAAGCCACCGACAAGTTTTCCCCAATCGAGATTTTTGGGAACAACTTTTAACAACCCCAGATCACCAAACAGATGAAATAAAATCATAGATGAGATAACGGCAGTAAGCATGAATTTAAGAATCTTAAAATCCTTAAGCAGCAGCATCCCCATAACACGCGGGTATTTAGTAATTCCTGTCCGGGTTAAAATAAATCCGAAAAGAAAGCCGACCACAAGACCGAAGAGAATGTTAATTATTGTCATTGCCGCCTCCGGTTTTAGGATAGAGAATTCTTGCAGTGATTATTCCGGCTGCAAAGAACGAAGCGCCGGCAACAATACTTCCGAGTGATAGATGCGCCCAGCCCTGAAGAATATTTCCGGTAGTGCATCCCGAAGCAAGTGCTGCGCCGTATCCAAGCAATATACTTCCTACCAGTACAAACAAATATCTTTTTACAATACTTTTACCGTGATATTTTTCCCACACCGCCGGAATATTCTCTGGTAAAAACGAGTTAGAGAGTTTTGATGCAGTGTATCCGCCGATTACCAATCCAATCAAAGTAAAGAATTCTATAAATGCGTCGGGCTTCTCACTGAATCTTTTGATCACCGGATTTTCGTTTATTCCATCAAAGAGGGCTCCAAACTGTCCGGCAATGTATCCGAAGCCGGCTGTTATTCCGAACGGGTAATTTCGCTCTGCAATTGCTGCAAAAATAAAATAGGTTACAACCGATAGAAGCGAGACTAATATGCCTCCCTTAAACCAGTGCCATTCTTTTGAGTTGTCGAAGTTCATTATTGATTTTCTCCTATATTAGCTTACATTCTAATACACAAATAAATTACACGGAAGGAACATAGTGTTACACTGAGAGAGAATCTTTAAGCCAGTGTTCCAGTGTAGATTTTGTAGGGATCTTTCCGCTTGCAAGAACTTTTCCGTTTACTACAAGTCCGGGTGTAAGCATTATTCCATAATCGAGGAATTTTTCTCTGTCGGTTATCTTCTCAACATTTGCC
This sequence comes from uncultured Melioribacter sp., assembly GCA_964510325.1. GTDB lineage: Bacteria > Bacteroidota > Ignavibacteria > Ignavibacteriales > Melioribacteraceae > DSXH01. The sequence goes on from CAZEBL010000069.1 coordinate 10,362, forward strand.
GTAAGATTATTTTCTGCAACCACTTCTTTCACAAGGTTTTCTAATTTTATGCAGTTTGCACATCCGGGTCCCAACACTTTAATGTCGATCATGATATTTCTCCTTTTATTTTGTCATACCCGCGTAAGCGGGTATCATTTATTTTATTAGTTCTTGGTACAAATCTTTCCATTCTGGATTATCCTTTTCAATCAATTCAATTTTCCATTTTCGATACCATTTCTTCAAAGTTTTTTCTCTTTTTATTGCTTCAATTATACTGTTGTGTATCTCATAATAAACCAGCAAATGCACATTATATTTTTTTGTAAATCCTTCAACAAGTTTTTCCTTATGCTCAAATACTCTTCTGATTAGATTATTTGTCACACCGATATAAAGAGTTCCATTTCTTTTACTAGCAAGTATATAAACAAAATACTGCTTCATTTTTTCTCCTGGATTCCCGCATTCGCGGGAATGACAAGCTCATTTTATTTCTTGAGTATAGAACTCAAAAAAATCTCTTTTAATCTCATCCCTAACTCTCCGGAACACAGCAAGAATTTCCTCTTCCGTACCTGTTGCATCTGCAGGATCCTCAAAGCCGATATGAAGTTGTTTACCGACTTTTCCAATAAAGACCGGACATGATTCTTTAGCATTGTCGCAGACAGTTATAACATAATCAAATGGATCATTAATGAACTGATCGGAATGTTTGGGATAATTTCCGCTTAAGTCAATTCCAACCTCCTTCATAACCTGAATTGCCTTGGGATGAACTTGCGAAGATGGTTTAGTTCCTGCAGAAAAGACTTCAAGATTTTTATCAAACGACTTTAAAAATCCCTCGGCCATCTGACTCCTGCAACTATTACCCGTACAGAGAATTAAGATTCTTTTATTCATTTTATTTCCTTTCATTGTTATTAAAAAATCATTCCGTAAATAAGTCCGGTGATTGTCGCCATAACTACAACGAGTGAGACATAAACAACTGTTTTCTGAGTACCGATTACACTTCTTATTACAAGCATATTAGGTAAAGAAAGTGCCGGACCGGCAAGCAGTAATGCAAGAGCAGGACCTTTACCCATGCCGCTGTTAATTAATCCTTGCAGAATAGGAATTTCAGTAAGAGTAGCAAAGTACATGAATGCACCGGTAATTGAAGCAAAGAAATTTGCAAAGACAGAATTACCACCTACCAGATTAGCAATCCACTCATTAGGTATTATTCCCTGAGGATTTTCCTGAGAACCGAGTAGAAATCCGGCAACTAATACTCCCGCACCAAGGAGCGGCATTATCTGTTTTGTGAATCCCCATGTTTCGCCAATCCACTGATTTGGTTCTCCTTCCGAAAACGTTAATGCAAGAGTTGTTGCAATTACTCCTACTATGAAAGGAATTATTGGATTGGCGTAGAAAACAAATGAAGTAACGATTACGGCAAGTGTACCATTCAGTACAAATAACTTTCTGACTTTTATAATGAAGGTCATCGAAAGTGCAAATCCAAGACCAAACAATCCCGTGATGAACCACTTGTTCGCAAAAATGAAATACCAGAATCCTTCGCTGGAATCCGGTTTACCCCAATTAACGAAAACTAAAATGGCAACAAGAATAAAAAAGTGAAGTGTGGTTTGCCACATCGGTCTCTCTTCTTCAACATCGGGCATTGAAAGCTGGGCTGCCTCTTTTTGTTTCTCTTCTTTTCGGTAGATGAATGACATTATCAATCCAATTACAATGCTGAATGTTACCGCACCTATAACACGTGCAACTCCAAGTTCAAATCCAAGAATTCTTGCTGTTAATATTATTGCCAAAATGTTTATTGCCGGACCCGAATATAAAAATGCAATTGCCGGACCCAAACCTGCGCCACGCTTATGAATACTTGAGAACAAAGGCAGTACAGTGCATGAGCAGACTGCGAGAATAGTACCTGATACCGATGCTACTAAATATGCAACCCACTTTTTTGCTTTTGCGCCAAAGTATTTTACAACTGCGGCCTGACTTACAAACACTGCAA
>CAZEBL010000070.1:0-12283 GCA_964510325.1 uncultured Melioribacter sp.
CCAGTACTTAATATTTTCCGGATTAATTTTTTCGAATAAATCATTTTCAGGATAACCTAAAAGAATCGGGCTATATGAATCTCCCCTTGGATCAATCTTGTTTGTTGAACTGGTAATTTTTAACAGATATGTTTCTATTGCTTTTGCCTGTCTTTGATCCCCATGTTTTATTAGATATTGAACATAATCTTTAGTATCAGAAATAAAATAGTGGTGTTTATATGCAGATTGCTTCTTATTCAAAAAGAGTTTTAGAAGATTTTTAATTTCCACGGGTAGTGGTTTTTCAAGATAATCATTTATTATTTTTTTTATAAAAGGGAATAATTTCTCAGCGATCGGTTTTGGAATTTTATTGCTGAACCAATCCATTGTTTTCTCTACCAATGCTGTTGTAAATCCGCACCGGTAAAGGAATGCATCGGCTTTTGTAGTAATATAGATAACTTCATTAATTGCTTTTAAGATATTTTGAGGATCCCGAAAATCGGTGAAAGGGAATAATTCAGGGAAACTTCTTTCGTTTAAGAATATAATTAATGCACGGGTAGAATCGAGAACGCCCCCTTCTACAAATGAATTGGTAGTTTGACCTTTATGGATTCTTGTAACGCATGTTCGCTTATCAATGTAGAAAGAGACAAATCTTGCAGAAATTCTTAACCACATATCAAAATCCTGACCCTGTCTAAGCGATTCGTTAAATAAACCAACTTCATTAAACACTGAACGATGAACCGCAATAGCATTACCATGGATGTAGTTTGCCCAGAAGAAACGTGTAACTTGAAATTCCGTTGGAGGAATAGCGAGCCAAAGCGGCGGAGCTATTTTCTGTTGCGTTTCTTCGAGTAATAGGTACCAGTGACTATGAAAAAATTTTATTTCAGGATAATCATTTATTGCATTAAAATGAGTTTGAAGTTTGTCCGGTTCAAAAAGATCATCCGAAGAGAGCCAGCAGATCCATTCACCTCTGGCGTTATTAATACCAACATTTAATGCAGTTGCAACACCACCGTTTTGTTTATAGAATAATCTAATTCGAGAATCGCTGAACGCATACTTTTCCATTACCTCGTATGTATTATCGGTGGAGCCATCATTAACAATAATTGCTTCCCAGTTGCTGAATGTTTGATTAATTAAACTATTGAGTGCTGCCGGAAGATATTGTGCTTGGTTATAAGTAGGAACAATAACACTGAACTTGGGATTTGAATTTTTAGTTATCTGATTTTTTGATGAATGATAAAAGTCCGGATATTTTTCAATAAGACCTTTTATTTGATGCGGGAAAGAATCATCTATCTCAACAAATTTCTTCTGGGCAAATTCATCATTTCTTTCAAAAATATCTTCTCCGTTTAATATTTTATTTTTTATTACATCAACCGAAGTTGTTTTTTCATTACATGTTTCTGTTTCAGCATATGCTTTTATTTTTGATACAATCCGCTCTGCCCCTCCTAAAAAACTAAAATGCCATCCGCCATCAGGAATTTTAGGAAGCAGATTACGTTTATTACGTAATTCCTGAGGAGATGTTAGATATTTTTTCCTTGTGATAATACTTCCATTCCAAATTTGATTCTGCTGGCAATTTACAAAGTAGTAGTAAAGGCGTTGAACAAGTACTTTTGGTTCATCAAAGTTATAGTTTCTAATTACTTCGGGATTGGGAATTTCATCTACATCAGAAATTATCATCAAATCATCTTCTGAAGCATTTACAAGACCTTTTTGAATAGCATTGCGGGAATAAAATTCAGATTCCCAGGCACCTTGTTCTACCGGCTGATCATCTACTATTACATGAATTATTCTATCACTAAATTCTGAAAAACGGTCTTTGTTTTTATCAAATATTAATTCCTTCGCTAATCCGGTGAATGTTTTTGTTGATTCTACTAAAACAAAATAGTCAACCACATCTTTTAAGACATCAATTCTTAGTTCAAGTAACTCAAGCTCATTATAAAACAAAAAGCAGTCATATTTTTTCATATTACGATCCGATACATTCATTTATTTAATTGTCATTCACTTTTATATAGTAAAGAAGAAATCTTTGACCATAAGAAGTATTTCGGTGAGATTTTACTTTTTCAACAATCTTAAAGCTGAATTGATGGGCAATTTTATCAATCATTTCGATTTGATAATCGTTTATTTCCAGTACTACTTCCCTTGCATTTTTAAAGACACTAATCAGAACATTTGTATAATTTTCTTTTGATGTATTTTTTTCGATGTGATGCAACATATTAAGAGCCATTACAACATCAAACTTTTCATCCGGAAGAACATTACCATCTCCAAGTTTTATAGGAAGCGTATTCACATTTGTATAACCATTTGCATTCAACACTTCTTTATAAACATTTAATAATGTTTCGTTTTGATCAATACCCAGAACCTTTGCTGCTCCTTTTTTCAGTGTCTGCAAGGAAAAATAACCGAAGTAGCTGCCAACATCGCAGACATATTTATTTTTCCAATCAATGTTAAACTTTTCAATATTTTCCCATGAAAGCCAGCATTGTTCGGATCCTGGGCGAATAATTTCATTTTTGAGTTCGATGGTTTGATAAGGCTGGTTTTCATGTTTTTGAACAAATGATATTAATTCATATTTGTTCATGCTCCAATCATTAATTTCTCCTATTGTTTCCATGAAGTGAGCCCTGTCCGTATTACGATAAGTATTTCCCATTCTGTAAACAAAATCAATACCCTGTATAATATTTTCTTCAAATAAAGTATCAAACTCCCCAAGTAATTTGATTTGTTCTTTATTATTCCACCTTATAAATTCTTTTTTTGGTAATTCCTGTTTCATTAAGTTTGTTTTTCGTTCTTCTGTTGATCTCTGGGAATTATATAATTCTTCTGCTGATGTATAAACAAACTTTACAATTATTTTATTTACCGGTTTAATTATGTCGCGCAACATATCAAGCTTAGGATCTATGAAGAGCGTATAAGCATCGAGGACGATAGATTTGTTATTTAAACAATACGTGTAATAATCTTTTTTTATCCTTAGTAAGTCTGAATCTAATTTCTTTTTTGTATAGTCAAAATATTCATCGATGTGTAGAACTGCGCTGGATAAAGAATTCGCATAAGTAGTTTTGCCCGATCCATAAATTCCGGTTACTAGCATAAGCTCAATATCTTTTCTTTCCCCTTTAATTTTGTCGACTTCAGAATATTCAAAAAGCAAGTTAATCGCTTCCAGATCCGTAGGATAAATTTGGATATAATTATTTAAGAAGGATTTTGCTTCACTAATACTACCGATTGAATAAAGCACCTTAGAATAATAGATAACTCCGGGTTTGTTAAAAGGGTTTATTTCAAATGAGCGTTCAAAATATTTCAATGATTTTTTTGCATCACCCAGATTCCAGTAAAGCATACCCAAACCGGCATGGACTTCTGCAATATTTTCATTTTCTTTCAATACATTTTCAAATGACACTCTTGCAGAATCATAATCTTCAAGCGCTACAAAGCAATGTCCTTTCAAATTTTCAATACGTAAAATGTTAAATGATTTTTTTTCATCAATTTCTTCATCATTATTTAATACTTCGGAGGCAAGTAGTAAGATTAATGATTTCCCATAATCTTTTTTATCATACTGTTTACCGGCATTATGCAATAAATCATCAAATAAACTCATTTATACCTCAATAATTTCTTCTTCTTTAATGGTTAATTGATTCATGTAGAAAAAAAATTCCTGCATCTCATTTATCTGCTGTTCAAGCGTTTTAACCGCAACTGTTTTTGTAAGATCATAAATACTTGCCAGACTTCTATCAACTTTTTCTTTTGCGTCCACAGGATTTATTTTAAGTGAAAGAGAATATGCTCTATTGAATATTTGAAGCAGCTCGTACTTGTTTACGGTGTTGGGTGAATGAATATGAAATAGACCATTCTCAAATAAACCTTGTGTTAAAATAGTTTCGATTATTTCTGCAAGGTAAAGTGTTGTAACACCATTCCATAAATGATTTGTAAAACCGTTTACATCTTTTCCGGCTTGACTTTTAGCCCACTCCAGTAATGATCTGCTCTTTCCGTTTTCCTCGCCGATAATTGAAGTCCGGAGAGTCATGCAATCTTTGTTTTCTCCTGCATTTTTACTTAATCCGTATAAGTCATCTGCATCGAAATAATCCTCTTCAGAATATTTTCCTTTTTTACCTGTATAAACACAGTCAGTTGTTATATGAAAACATTTTATTCCTTTGCTGTTACAAAGTTTGGCCAGGTTTCTCGGAAAGAGTGAATTAATCTTTAAAACATTTTCAATAGTATTGTTAGCAATAGTAGGTTTAATAACACCTGCACAATTAATAACAACACCCACTTCATCCATATATAATTCAAGTTTTTTCATCGGGTCGTTTGCAATATCAAATTCTTTCCGGGTTATTTCCACAACGTCATAATCATTAGTCTTGAAATAAGAACTAACAGCATAACCGAGCATTCCGTTTGAACCGATTACCATTATTTTTTCCATTATTATCTCTCCTCTATTTTCCAGCAGTCCCAATAATGAGCATCGAACCGTATATCATCATTAAGACTATCTTTTAATTCTGATGTTGAAAAGAAAATTATTTTCGCATCTTCTGTAAGGGACATAAATCCGTTTGCATAACCGGCTGGAATAAATAACACAGAAGGATTTTTTTCACTTAACACAAAACGATTTACTTTCAAATCTTTCGAAGGTTTATCCCAGTTATCAACCTCCACCGCACCTATTATAGCAGAACCTTTAACTACCATAACATACTTCGATTCGTATTTGTGAGCATGCCACGCACGCACAAATCCCTGTTTATGATTTTCAACTGTGTAGAATCTTTTTACTCCGTCGAAGTTAAAATCATTTACAAATCCAACTGTTCCCCTATCATCAACAGCAAGCCCACCTTTTAACAATTGAGGAACTTCGGTTTTAATTTCTATTGCCGGCTGATACATTATGCTGCCTCCACTTCTTCAAATACTTTCATTAATAATTCTTCGTAATGATCTTTTAAGTAAGCTTGATTAGAATACCGGGGACTCTTTAAGTCTTTTATTCGTTTGGTTTCAACCAGATATTTTAATTCTTCAATTCCTTCATCAACAGAGTGAATTGATTTGAAACCAAATATTTCTTCAGCTTTCTTTGCAGACACTCTGTAGTTTCGAGTATCCTGGAAAGGCATATCGGTTGTTTCAATTACTAGATCTGGAAAATGCATTCTTACCTGGTAAGCAAGATCACTTATTCTTACATTCTGCCGTGCAAGGTTAAAAATTCCTCTATGTTCTGTCTCAAGATTCATTAATACTGCTCTTGCTACATCTTTAACATGAAGAAGTGGACGGAATTGATCACCACCGAATACACTAATTGAACCTTCTACATATGCACGCACAGTTAAAATATTTACAACAAGATCCAGTCTTATACGTGAATAGAGATCACCAACACCAAATAGAGTTCCTAAACGGAAAATGATTGCATTTTTATGTTTCAAGAATTTTTCAGCATTTAATTTTGTCTCTGCATAGATTGATAACGGTTTTGTTGGCGAGGACTCATTCAATTCCTTATCCTGTGCACCGTAAACCGAACATGTGGACATGAAAACAATTCTTCCATTATAATTATCAGCAAGCCATGCAACAGCATCCTGATTTATAGATTTTGTTAGGTCCGGATTTAACTGGCATGCGCCATCGCCAACAATAGCAGCGAGCCAAACAACTGCATCTGCCCACTTTAAGTGCTGTAATAATTTATCGTGGTCGCGAACATCTCCATGGACAAAATCAACCGGTTTTCTGAATGAATCTTCGTATAAGAGTGCATCGTAAACACGAACATTATAATTTGATTGCTGGATCAAATCTGTAATTGCACCGCCGACATAACCGGCACCACCAACAATTAATATGTTTTTCATTTATAGTTTCCTTTTAAGAATGTTTATAATCTTTTCTGATGTCTTTCCATCTCCAAGCCACTTCAATTGTTTTTTTGAAACCGAATAATTCTCGAAGAATAATATTGTTTCTTTAACCATTTTATTAATCGGTCTCGTTTCCCCTACTAAAATACTGTTTCCATTTTCAAGTGATTCTGGACGTTCTGTTTTTAAGCGGGGAACTGCAACGGGTACTCCCAGTAAAGGACATTCTTCCTGGCTAGTGCCCGAATCGGATACGATCCCGTATGCGTTATACTGCAAGTTCAGATAATCGAGAAATCCGTAAGGACCGATAAGTTTAATATTTTTCTTACCGGCTAAAAGATTATTCTGTTCTATCATCTTAACGGCACGGTTAAATTTTACAAGTCGAACTTCGAGACCCGTTTTATTACTCAACTCATTTAAGTATGTTAGTATATGATTAAGTTGACCAACGCTTTTCAGGTTTTCGCTTCGGTGAATATCGGCAAGAATGAAATTTTTACTTCGAGGACCGGTTGGCATATACTGTTTAACAATTTCAACAATTGTATTACCTACAACAAAAATCTGATCGGGATTTTTATTCTCATTAACTAAACGTTCTTTATACAATGGTGTGTAAACGAAAACAAGATCAGAGACATAATCACAAATAACACGATTTACCTCTTCTGGCATTCGTCTATCGTAAGATCTCATACCACCTTCTATGTGACCGATTTTATAACCTTCCTTAAAAAGCGGCGCGCTTACAAGAGCTGAATTAGAATCCCCTAAAAAAAGAATTATTGATGGTTCAATCTTTTTTTGCTTGAGAAGATAAATTACTTCCTTAGATAAATAGGAAAGCTGTTCGTAGTGATTAGAACTATTTTTACCTGTAGCAAGTGTAAAATCCGGTTTACGGATGTTAAGCTGGTTGAAAAAGATTTTGCTAAGTTCGTCATCATAGTGCTGACCGGTATGAATCATAATATGTTCGAAATTCTGATCCAGTTTTTCGAACACCTTACTCATTCTAATGAAATCTGGCCTAATACCGGTAATAGTAACTATTTTCATAAATACCTATAATTTCCGGTTATAGGACAAAATTTATACCATGCAAATTGTTGGATTTTGTTCTGTTTTGATAAGAAAGAGTGTGGATAATTAAATTATTGGCTAATATTATGCAGAGCGTTTAATCAAAAAGAGGTGCAAGTAAATCTTCGAAAACTTTGATTTTTTCTGATGCTTCAGCACTTAACTTTTCCTTTTCGTAATCCCTTTGTTCTGTAATGTCTTTAAGATTCTTTCTGTATTGAACGAGGTTGTTATTGTAATTTTCCAAAGTAACTTTTTCCTTGTGTTCTGAATAAACTCGGGCATCGTTTATGGAATCTGCTTTCTGTTTTTTATAATAATTAATCTTTCTAACCAGCTTTTGTTTCTGATCCGCTTTCTCAATTAATACCATCGCACTTATAATTAATGAAATAAGAGTTCCAATGAAGAAGCTTATTAAGCCCCATTTTATTCCGGTTGAAATTAGTCCGGAGAAGAAACCGCTCAAACCGGATGATTGCTCGAATGACGAACCCGAATGTCCTGCAAATGCGCCAATTATCATTACAATAAATGCTATTATAAAATTGTTGCTCATATTAACTGAAAAAGATCTTTGCGGATTATACTTTTCCATAAATGGAATATTCTCGATCCTTTCTTCAATTAATTTTATTTGAGTATTAAAATTCTCTTCTATGCTTTCAAGAGTCTTAGCAAGATTCTCTTTAGAACGTATCTTAAAGTTTTCGATTTCATTCAAAGTATGTTTTTCTGCATTCTGATTTTCAACCAATAGTTTTTCATAATTACTTAGCTTCTCATTAATCTCATTATTTAGATTCGCTTTAAGCTGGTTAATTAGTCCCTCTATTATTTCCTTAAATTTATTTTCAAACTCCTTGTTCATTCCAACTATAAAAATATTCTTTGAGTCGCAATACAATTGAGATATCTTTTCAAGCATAACAATACTATTAGAATTCTCAACAGTTAAGTATTCCTTAATATTCTTCTTCTTCAATTCTTCTATTTTCTTTCTGATATTTTCTAATGAATTTCCGTCAGCAAAACAATGCTGGTGCACAATTTTTTCAATTACATCTGATACCTGGTAGAAGTCCATTTCGGAAAAGACATTTTGGAAAAAACCTGTCTTAAGGAAAAAATTAAACATCCCAAGATTATTTATCTTTAATGCCAATACAAGTCGGCTGAAATCATAAGTGATTATCTCGTTTAAGTAATATTCAGCATTATTAATATTACCAGTTAAAACCTCGGTAAGAGAAAAGTATAGCTTGGCAGTCATTCCTGTATTTTTTAATTCTAATGCTTGCTTGAAAAAAATACCGGCAGTATCCGGAGCATTATCCCTTAAATGAGCAAACCCGATATATAATGTAAGGATATAAATTAGCTCACTTTTTATATTGTCGGGCAAACGTGATGATTGTGTAAGATCCCGTGCAGTTTCGAAACACAATAGAACCTTGTTGATGTTGTAATTGCCGGGCTTCGATAAGAGGATTATTCCATTAATAATGTACTTAAAGAAATTCTGTTTATAGACATCGCGTTCGATCAAATTAATAGCATTATTTGCATAATACTCTTTTTCATTTTTTAGTTTGGTTGTTGCCCACTTAGTAAAATTTTCTTTAATAGCTTTATAGACCTCTACATTTTTAGCCCTAAGAAAATTTGACTTCATGTAATCTTCTATTTGAAGGAGCAACCATGAATCATAGGTCCAAAATGCGGCAGCATTAGCCCGTGGTATAAAAATTTCTTTGTATTCTTCTGGTATTTCAAAAGTGGAAAGTTTGGTGCTATCTTTTAGATATGCGAAATAGTCAAATTCTATTCTCGAATTGACATCAAAGAAATCCTTACCCAGCTTTATTAAACGGGAATAATCAACTTCATTTTCCAAGTCTACGGGTTTATTTTGATCTATGATGCTTATCATAGTATCTCCGTAACTGTTAAACTTGTATTACCGTTTATTTTGGGGAAGGAGATTTTAACTTCAGTTCCCTTATTTTTTTCGCTGTTAATCTCAAATTTTCCGCCAAGCAATCTGGTTAATTTATAAGCAACAGTAAGACCAAGACCAACTCCTTCGTAAGGTCTTGAATATCCTTCCACTTCCTGTGCAAAAGGGGTTAGCAATCGATCTGTTTGAGATTTGTCGAATCCTATTCCGGAATCTGAAATTGATATTATTACTTCATCACCTTCTAATTTTGAAGAGAGTGCAACAAATCCTTTGTTAGTATATTTAATTGAATTATCAATCAGTACATCTATAATCCTCTCAAGCTTAACCCAATCAACTTCTATAAATGATTCAGAACATCCGCAATCAAGCTTAAATTCCAGGTTCTTATTTTGAGCATCCTGTAAACGTTTGTTATATATTTTATTTAATACCTGGTTACAATTCAATTCCACTTTTTCAATTTCAATTTCACCTGCTTCTATTTGAGAGACTTCTACAAGATTAGTAAATAGATTAAGCGCTCTTCCCATTACCTCTTTCATAGAAGAGATTAATTCCCTAATAGATTGATAATCATTATTTGCTATGCAATCATCTATAATTTCGGAGTAACCGATTATTCCATTGAAAGGTGTTCTTATCTCATGAGAAATATTGGCAAGAAAATCAGATTTCATTTTATTCAGTTGTAACTCTTTCTGGTAGTTTTTCTCTAACTGTTCCCGGTATCTGTTCTCTTCAGTAACATCCTTCATTGTAACAATGTAAATAACACTTTCCAGGTCATTAGTTATTGTAAAGGTAATTATACATTTGTAAATTTTTTCCTGATTGTGGATATAGCTGAATTCAACAACGGCCTTGTTGTTTAATTTAATTTCATCAAGTGATTTACAAATAATATTTGTTAACGCCTCGGGAAGAATATTTTGAATGGGCAATAAATGCAATTCCTGTTTATCTAGTTGAAATAGTTTACAGAAATTATCATTTGCATTTTCGAATAATAACTTTATACCCGAGGGCTTGAGAATGAGTAGCAAATCCGAGATATTCTCAATAATTAGTTTCTGACGTCGTTCTGAATTTTCAATAACTTTAGATTGATTAATGTGTCCTGTAAGATTGGAAGCACTTAATATCAGAAAGACATCAAAGCCATCATCAAGAATAAAGGGGTTGATAGTAAATTCCCAATATTCAATAATGTTGTTTTTCTTAATCGGGATAAGCTTTTTCCAGGGATTATTATTTTCGACAGCTGTTTTAAATTCTTCGAACTGATCGAATTGAAGAAATTCATAAAAGAGATCTAAAACCGTTAAATTGTAAAGTGTATCAAACTCCTTTGAAAATATTTCTTCGAATGATCTGGTTACATAAACAATTTTTTTCTCAACGTTAGTAATTAGTATGGGTACTCTACCATGATCCAGTGCATTGTGGAGTGCATTTATTTTCCTTTCAACGGCTCTTCTATTTTCTAAAGATTCTATTGATATAAATAATAATTCGCTTGAATCAATAAAAATCCTTTCCAGAACAACCTGGTGAAGAATGTTTTCTGATTTGCCAGGGAAATTAATGCTTATTTCTGAGGCAAGATTTAAATATTTCTTATCAACAAATCCTTTTATTAAATAGAGAAGCTCCGAATTCGGATTAAGTCTGTGTAAGCTATCATTTATATTAAGAAAGAAATACCTTGTAAAAGTTTCATTACAAAAAAAGATATCCAGATTAGGATTAATAATAACAACAGCCCTATTCGTGGGCAGTTCCTTATAATTACCGAACACCGATGAAGTGTTAGCAACACTATTGCTATAATCGAACCAATTTCGCATCTAGTTCTCTATTCAATGTGAATACTTTTGATGATTACACCCTCGTCATCCCAAGCATTTTGATTCATTGATTTAAATGAAATATACTTTTCCAGAAATTTTATAAAACAGTTATTTATTGAATTAAATTCGTTGGTTATTTCCTTTCTTAAATCGAATACCAGGGTTTCAATAATATTTACATCGTTAATTATTGTTGCTTTCTTAAACCTGGGGGATTCAAACTGAAAGAAAAATCTTTTTAGCACATTAAATTTTATATCACTCGAAATATCTTCTGTTAGAGATTTTACCGGAGCAGATAGAAACAACGTTACAATTACATCCGAAGCAAATCTGTTTACTTTTTTTACTACTTTATAATCAATCTTAGGATGTTGATTAAGTTCAAATACAAAAATGGAAGCTTCAAAATCAATTTCATCCAGCTCAAACTGAATCTGAATTTTTTCCGAATCCCTATTAAGTTTTTTTATTTTCCAACCAAGACTGGCAAGAAGTGATGTTGCTGGAGAAATATATAAAGTATCGTTGGCGGAACTCATTGACATTTGATATCCGCTAACTTTCTTATAGTACTTTGGATTACCTGTAGCTTTTTTGTAATCCGAACCGGGATTAATATTTAGGACTTTTTCTAACATTACTTCTCCTCTCTCTATTATCGAAAGAAAAGAGAAGTTTTTTACCCTATTCGGTTTTTAACATTCGATTATTATCGATGTAATTTACTAATTGTGGGTTTTGGAGGTGAATTAATTCCTGAACAAATTTGCTAATTCTTTCTGTAGATTCTTTAATAATCCTTAAATCATCATTTATTTTAGCAATTTCTGCTGAACTAAGGTCATTCTCAATCCCTTTAATTGAAAGAGAAAGACTGCTTAGAGGATTATTTATTTTGTGTCCTATAGTACATGCCATTTCAATGACAGCTTTATTATGCTCAATATTTCGTAATTCACTTTGAAGATTAAAAATTCTGACGCCGGATCTTATACGAGCTAATAGTTCCTGATTTTCGATCGGTTTAACAAGAAAGTCGTCTGCACCAATATCTAAGCCCATAACTCTATCTTTAAGAGAGGATCTGGCGGTTAAAATTATATAGAAAATAGATTTATAACGTTCGTCACTTTTAAGGATGTTACAAAGAGCAATACCATCAAGAACCGGCATGGTCCAATCTGCTAATATAACTTTCGGCTCAAATCTTTTTAGAACATCAAGAGCTTCTTCCCCATTAACAGCCATTTCAACCTGGTAATTATTTCTGGTTAATAATTTTTCCAGAATAAAACGGGTATCTTTTTCATCCTCAACAACAAGGACTTTATCTTTTAATTCATCCATAGAAGGTTATCTACCTTTTCAATTAGTTTATCGAA
>CAZEBL010000071.1:0-2189 GCA_964510325.1 uncultured Melioribacter sp.
ATTCTGTAATCTTTGATGCGGGTCATTCCGAGCGAGGTCGAGGAATGACGAGCGGTGTTTATATCTACACTATTTCTGCAAATGGAATTACACAATCAAAAAAAATGCTGTTGGCAAAGTAAAGAGAATTCATAAAAGGGATGTTCAATTGAACATCCCTTTAAATTACTGCGGAGCTTCATTTGTATATTTTTCCAGATCAAGATTAACATCAAGCCCTTCGATGCCCGAAACATTTGCTGCGATTGATAATCCGTCCAATCCGTGATATTTAAGAACTTCCATTGGTGTTCCGCACTCGGGGTAATCATCAAGACCAATTTTTTCAAATAACTTTCCCTGAACAGCATTCATCTCAATCAATCCCTCCATTATTTTGTTGCCGAGCGAACCATAGATAGAATGATCTTCAAGAACATAAATCTTTTTTGTTTTTCTTGTAACATCAACAAGCCAGTCGAGATCAATTCTGTTAAGCCACGGCATATTAACAACCTTAAGCCCGAAACCTTTCTCCTTTAAAATTCTTGAAGCAACAAGTGCCTCGTGAAGAAGAACGGGACCGTATCCGAAAATAACCGCATCATCCCCCTCAGTTAGAGGCGTTCCGGTTCCTACAACAAAATTATAGTTATCGGGCAACTTTATTCTTTCAGGAGATGGACCGATAGCAAGTCTGATAGCACAATTTTCTTTTGCTTCGTTAACACAATATTCAACTGCTTTTTTTGTTTCAAGAGCATTACACGGCTGAATGATTGTAATGTTTGGTATTGCCAGCAACAGCGAAATATCCCTTACACTCTGGTGAGATTTCCCCGGTCCGGCCGGAATTAATCCCGCAAAATGACATCCATAAATAATTTTTGTTTTTTCGCCGGCATTGTTATAAATCTGTTCATTTGCTCGCGCGGTTAAAAAACTTGCAAATGAATTTACAACCGGAATTAATCCCATTCTTGCAAGACCTCCGGCCATAGAAACCATATCCTGTTCTGCAATTCCGTTTTCAATAAAGCGATCAGGATAAGCATACTCAAATTTCCTTAGTTTGCAATCTGCAGAAAGGTCACCATCAAGAACAACTATTTTATCATTTGTTTTAGCAAGTTCAACAAGCGCATCGCCGTAAGCATCGGTAACAAACTCCTTATCAATTTTAGTAGAAACTTTACCCTCTACTTTGTTTTCCGGGATAATGATTTCTGGAATTCCAAGTTCGTTCGAGAGTTTTGTTATCTCCTCGCTTAATTCAGCAAGACCTTTCAAATAACTTTCATCATCCGGAGCGCCACTATGCCATCTATAATATGTTTTTCCGGAAACAGTTTCTGTAACGGGTTTTTCCATAAATGAAACACCTTTACCTTTTATGGTATCGGCAATAATCATTTTTGGTTTATCGTTCACAGACTTAAGATCATCAAAAGTTTTTTTAATTGTTTCGTAATTATGACCATCAATTCTAACAACATGCCATCCGAACGCTTTTACTTTTTCTACAACGTCTTCAATATTATTGACGTCGGAAACAAGCATATCGGTTTGGTACTTGTTATGATCCATTATTGCGGTAATGTTATTTACTTTCTGATGTGCTGCTGCCTGAATCGATTCCCAGATTTGACCTTCCTGAAATTCACCATCGCCGGTTAAAACAAAAACATTTCCTTTTTCTTTTAAGTACGATTTTGCCCATGCCATTCCTTTTGCTTTAGAAATTCCCATTCCTAACGAACCGGTACTTGCTTCAATACCGGGAATTCTAACCTCCGGATGTCCATCCAGTCCATTGAAACGACGAAGCATTAATAGTTTTTCTTCTGTTAAAATTCCAAGTGCGTAGAAAAGTGAATAAAGTCCGGGGACATCGTGACCTTTAGATGAGAAATAAATATCGCGTGCCGGATTATTGAAACCGGCGCTTAGAACGTTCAACTCATTCAAATATAGAAATGTTACAATATCCATTGCACTAAGAGAAGAACCGAGATGCCCCGATCCCGCTTTTTTAACTGCAACAAGAGTATTATAACGGCACATATCTGCAAACAGTCGCATCCTAATATTCCATTTACCATTATTATTTTTTACCCGATCGAATTCTTCTTTCCTGATTAGGTTATAAGACATTTTATTCTCCCTTTACCGCAAAGTGTTAATAATTAATTTCGATTGATTTTATTCTC
>CAZEBL010000071.1:2199-12261 GCA_964510325.1 uncultured Melioribacter sp.
AAGTAATTGTAAAGTTATTTTACCATCTACTTTTTATTTGATAATGGTTGAATTAAGGATTCATTTCAGATAAATTCAATAGAACATTTTTAAGGGCTTTACAATGAAATACAGAATACTATTTCTATTCTTTTTCACAATAAGTTTATCTGCTCAAATAATAGACACAACTCTAATAAATGGTCTTGAATATAGAGGAATAGGACCATACCGCGGAGGAAGATCCGGCGCTGTTACGGGTGTTCCTTCCAATCCAAATCTATTTTATTTTGGATCGACTGGCGGCGGAGTGTGGAAAACTGAAAATTCCGGAACTACATGGAAAAATATTTCTGATGGTTTCTTCGGCGGTTCGATAGGTGCTGTTGAAGTGAGCACATGGGATCCCAATGTTATTTATGTTGGAACAGGGGAAGAAACAGTTCGCGGAAATGTATCGAGCGGAAACGGAATGTGGAAAAGTGAAGATGCCGGTGCTACCTGGAAGTTTATCGGACTGGAAGATTCGAGACATATAACCGACATTGTAATTCACCCTAAAAATCCCGACCTCGTTTATGCATCATGCCTTGGACATCTTTACGGTTCAAACGAAATGCGGGGAATTTACCGCAGTAAAGACGGCGGTAAATCGTGGGAAAGAATACTCTTTGTTAACAACGAAGTTGGAACTGTTGATATAATTATGGATCCCAACAATCCTCGTGTTCTTTATGCCGCATCATGGAGAGTGATAAGAAAACCATACACATTTGAAAGCGGCGGCGAGGGCTCCGGTTTATGGAAATCTACTGACGGTGGAGATACATGGAAAAATCTTACTAATAATAAAGGTCTGCCAAAAGGTGTAATTGGAAAAATCGGCGTATCTGTTTCCCCAGTAAATTCTAATCGTGTCTATGCAATTATTGAGGCAGAAGAAGGGGGCGTATTCAGATCCGATAACGGCGGCGCAACCTGGCGTAAAATGAATGACGATAGAAATCTTAGACAGCGTGCATGGTATTACACAAGAATTTATGCTGATACAAAAGATATAGATAAAGTTTACGTTCTCAATGTTTCTTTCTGGAGGTCTAAAGACGGCGGAAAATCTTTCGAGAGTATTTCAACACCTCACGGCGATCATCACGACCTGTGGATTAATCCCGACAACTCCGACATAATGATAATTGGTGATGACGGCGGCGCACAGGTTACCGTTGACGGTGGAAAATCCTGGAGTACTTACTATAATCAACCGACAGCACAATTTTATAGAGTTACAACAGACGATCATTTTCCATACAGAATTTACGGTGCACAACAGGATAATAGCACGGTTAGAATTCTTCATCGCACTGAAGGCGGAAGTATTGGAGAGCGTGATTGGGAAACAACCGCTGGTGCAGAAAGCGGATGGCTTGCACCCGATCCGAAAAATAACGACATAGTTTATGGCGGTAATTACGGCGGTTATATCGGTATGATGAATCATAAAACCGGTGAAAGCAGAACTGTAAATGTCTGGCCGGATAACCCGATCGGTCACGGCGCAGAAGGAATGAAGTACCGTTTTCAGTGGAACTTCCCTTTAATGTTTTCGATTCACGATCCGAATGTTTTATATGCTGCGGGTAATATACTATACAAAACTACTAATGGCGGAGAAAGCTGGACGGCAATTAGTCCGGACCTTACAAGAAATGATTCAACAAAATTAAAACCATCGGGCGGACCGATAACAAAAGACAATACAAGTGTTGAATATTATTGCACAATCTTTGCTCTTGTAGAATCTCCTTTAAAACAAGGGGTTATCTGGACAGGAAGCGATGATGGACTTATTCATGTAACAACCAATAACGGAAGCAGCTGGAACAACGTTACACCGCCCAAAAATTTATTACCTGAATGGGCGCAGATTAACAGCATTGAAGCTGATCCGTTCAACGAAGCCGGACTTTATGTAGCGGCAACACGATATAAACTTGATGATTATTCGCCATACATTTTAAGAACAACCGATTTCGGTAAAACATGGAAAAAAATTACCAACGGAATAAATCAAAAGCATTTTACAAGAGTAGTAAGAGCAGATACTAAAAGAAAAGGTCTGCTCTTTGCCGGAACGGAAGAAGGAATTTACATCTCATTTAATGATGGCAATAACTGGCAGCCGTTCCAGCAAAATTTACCAATCGTTCCTATTACCGATATTACAATTAAGAATGAAGATTTAATTGTTGCAACACAGGGAAGATCATTCTGGATAATGGATGATATTTCTCCGCTACGGTTATTAACGGATGATGTTGCGAAAAGGACTTATCATATATATCCGCCGCGGCCAACATTTAGAATCGGTGGAGGAGGAAGAGGCGATGAATTATTAACCGAAAAAAATTTGCAGAGCGGGGTTATGCTTTATTATTACTTCAAAGATACACCGGATACTAATTCTGTTGAATTGAAATTCTACGACGAGAGCAATAAATTTATCACATCATTCAAACCAAAGACTAAAGATCGTTCGGCTGTTATCCCAATTAAAAAAGGTCTTAACAGATTTGTCTGGGATATGCGATACAAAGATGCGGAACGATTTGACGGAATGATTATTTGGTCTCAGGGTGGATTGCGTGGACCGCTTGCAATTCCGGGTAAATATTCTGCCGTGTTGTTTAATGGTAAAGATTCCATTTCGGTTCCTTTCGAAATTGTTAAAGATCCGCGCTCATCTTCAACAATCGAGGATTTGAAAGCTCAATTCAATTTTGTTCTTTCCGGTCGGGATAAGCTTACTGAAACTCATAATGCAATTAAACAGATTAGAACAATCCGCAAACAGTTAAATGACGTTAAAGAGAAATTCAAAGGAAGGAAAGATTCCGATACAATAAAAAATGAGATTGAGAGAACCAGCAAAGAGCTTACATCAATCGAAGAAACTCTTTATCAGACAAAAAATAAAAGTCCACAGGACCCGCTGAATTATCCGAACAGACTTAACGACAAACTTGCATCACTTGTAAACGATGTTGCTAACGGGGACTTTAGACCCACAGTTCAATCGGAAGAACTTAAGAGTGAACTCTTTGCAAAAATTGATGAGCAGATTAAGAAATTGAAAAACATTATGGGAAATGAAATTCCGGTATTAAACAAGCTGATTAAAGAAGCAGAGTTGCCGGCTATAGTAATTGAATAACACTTAATGTTATTCATAAATAATTATAAGGAGGGGACCTTGAAGCGAATTTATTTTATAATGTTGCTATTACTTTTTGTTTCTTATACTGGAAACTTTTTTGTATTTGCACAGCAACAGAAAGTTAAGTCAGGTGATGGCGTTGAGATTTCGTTTGATATAATTGGTAATGGTGATACAGGACTAATTTTTGTTCACGGTTGGAGCTGCGATAAATCCTACTGGCGAAATCAAGCGGAATTTTTCTCTGGTAACTACAAAGTTGTAGCAATTGATCTTGCCGGGCATGGCAACTCCGGATTGAATCGCAAAGATTATACTATGGAATTATTCGGTGAGGATGTTGCTTCGGTTGTTAATCATCTTGGATTGGATAAAGTAATTTTGATCGGGCATTCAATGGGCGGCTCTGTAGTTCTTGAAGCTGCTAAAAAGTTAGGTGATAAAGTAATTGGAATTATTGGTGTTGATACATTTCAGTCGTTTGTTGATGACTGGACGTCGGAACAGAAGGACGGATTCCTGAAGTCGTTCCAAGATAATTTCGTTATAACTACAAAAGGATTTGTTCAGTCAATGTTTCCCAAGGATGCTGATACACTGCTTGTAAAAAAAGTTGCCGACGATATGTCCTCTGCGCCTCCGGAAGTTGCAATCAGTGCAATGAAAAATTTATTCTATTACGATCCTCTTCCAACCCTCCGGAATTTAAATCTTCCTCTTATATCAATTAATTGCGATATGTATCCTGTATCTGTTGAAGAAAACAAAAAATACGTTAAAGATTACGAAGTTAAGTTTATGAAAGGGGTCGGCCATTTTCTAATGCTGGAAAGACCGGATGAATTTAATGGTCTATTAAAAGGATCGATAGCAGAATTACTGAATAAATGAGAGTAGAAAAATGAAAAAGATATTTTTAATGGTATCGCTATTAACTGTTACTCTAATTAATTCTCAGACAAGAAAAGATTATCCAATTCAGCCAGTTCCATTCACACAGGTTCATATTAGCGACGGCTTCTGGTTCGATAGAATGGAAACCAACCGTACAGTTACAATTCCCTATGCAATTAAAATGAACGAAACGACCGGACGAGTTACAAATCTTGAAATTGCAGCGGGATTAAAAACAGGTGAGTATTGCACGCGTTATCCATTCGACGATACAGACATTTACAAAGTGATTGAAGGTGCATCATATTCATTGATGCTTAAGCCGGATAAAGAATTAGAAAAAAAGCTCGATGAGCTAATCGAAATAATTGCAAAAGCACAGGAACCTGATGGATATATTTATTCAGCAAGAACAAGTAAATCAGAAAAGATGAAGCGGTCAATCGGTCCCGAAAGGTGGTCAAACCTTCAATGGAGCCACGAACTTTACAATGCCGGACATATGTTCGAAGCAGCGGTTGCACATTTTATGGCAACAAATAAAAAATCGTTTTTAACTATTGCACTTAAATGTGCCGATCTTCTGGTAAAAGATTTTGGTCCGGGTAAGGTGCAATTACCGCCGGGTCATCAGGAAGTGGAACTTGGATTGGTTAAGTTGTACAGATTAACGGGTGAAGAAAAATATCTAAACCTTGCAAAATATTTTTTGGATATAAGAGGTAGAGGGAAAGAACTTTCCGGTCGAGAATCGTGGGGAGAATATTCACAGGATCATAAACCAATAATCGAACAGGACGAAGCAGTTGGGCATGCAGTGCGCGCCGCTTATATGTATTCTGCCATTGCAGATGTTGCAGCTCTTACCGGTGACAAAAGTTATATCAAAGCACTGGATAAAATCTGGGATAATGTTGTAAGTAAAAAATTATATCTAACGGGCGGACTCGGTGCAACAGGTTCATGGGAAGGGTTTGGTCCTAATTACGATTTACCAAATGCAAGTGCTTATAACGAAACATGCGCTTCAATTGCCAATGTTTACTGGAATCATAGAATGTTTCTACTTAAAGGCGATGGTAAGTATATCGATATTCTGGAAAGAACACTTTACAATGCATTGCTCTCGGGAATTTCTATTAGCGGCGATAAATTTTTCTATCCAAATCCGCTCGAATCGTTCGGCACTCATGAGAGAAGCTCCTGGTTCGAATGTGCTTGCTGCCCCGGTAATGTAACAAGATTTATTGCCTCGGTTGCCAATTATATTTACGCGGTAAGGGATAAAGAAGTTTTTGTAAACCTCTATACAAACAACTCCTCCAATCTTAAAATTGATAATGATGATGTTATTTTAAATCAAAAAACAAAATATCCGTGGGAAGGAAGAATAGTTCTTACTGTTAATCTTAAAAAACAGACTAAAGATTTTTCAATTAATCTTAGAATTCCCGGATGGGCTCAGGACGAAGTTGTTGCTTCGGATCTTTATAGTTTTATTGATAAACCGAAAATACAAATATCAGTTCTTGTAAATGGTAACCCTTACGAATTTAATATTGAAAAAGGATTTGCAATTATAAATAGAAACTGGAAAAACAATGATAAAATTGAATTGATCCTTCCAATGGAAGTAAAGCGGATTGTTGCTAACGTAAATGTTGAGGCAGATAAAGGACTTATTGCACTTCAGCGCGGTCCACTCGTTTATTGCGCAGAGGGAATTGACAATAACGGCTACGTAAGAAATATATTAATCGGTAACGAAACAAAATTCAGCACAAAGTTTCGGTATAATTTATTAAATGGTGTTGAAGTAATTACTGCGAAATCATACGGTGTAAAACAAGCCGGCGATAAAAAGTCGCTGATTAAGGAAAAGCAAAACTTTATAGCAATTCCATATTATGCATGGGCGCACCGCGGTAAAACAGAAATGATTGTTTGGATTGCTAATGACGAAAAGGTTGTTCAGCCTTTATACGGATCGGATCTTCTTACACATTCAAAAATAACTTCCTCGGCCGGAAAGAATCCGGAAGTAATTGCAGACCGGCTTGAACCAAAAAATTCTATTGATCACTCCTTCCCTTTTTTCCATTGGTGGCCTAATAAGGGAACAACAGAATGGGTTCAAATCGATTTTCAAAAGCCCGAAGAAATTTCGCAAATGGATATTTACTGGTTTGATGATACCGGAATTGGAGAGTGCCGCATTCCATCTTCCTGGAAATTATTCTATAAAGACGGCGATAAATGGAGGGAAGTTTATACTGTTGATAAATACGGGGTTGAAAAAGATAAATATAACAGTGTAATCTTTGAAACAGTTAGAACAAAATCTTTGAAAATAGAAATTCATTCACAGACGGATTTTGCCGGCGGAATTCATGAATTAAAAATTAAATGAGAGGTTAATATGTATAGAGTATTAAATGATTTTCTGGATGATTGGAAGTATGAGAGCGAATCTACTCTTAAAACATTCAATAATATTAGTGATGAAAAAAAGAATCAGAAAATAACTCCCGATGGCAGATCGCTCGGATATATTGCGTGGCATATTACTCAAAGTCTGCCGGAAATAATGCATAGAATTGGCTTCAAGTTCGATACTTATAAAGAGCAGGTGCCTGAACCCGAAAAATTTTCTGAAGTTATCTCATTTTATAAACTTTATTCCGATCAGATATTTAATCAAGTAAAGGAAAACTGGACTGATGAGATACTAAATGATGAAACAAATATGTATGGTGAAACCTGGAAAATGGGTAAGGTGCTATCAATGCTTGTTATTCATCAGGCACATCATCGTGCTCAAATGACTGTTTTAATGAGGCAAGCCGGATTACCGGTGCCGGGAGTATATGGTCCTTCGCGCGAAGAGTGGGCGGCTATGGGAATGGAATCGCAAGAATAAATGCATGGAATATTTTTTGTTTGATTAAGTTCAGTAAAGAATTTATAATTCGAATGGATGCGAGGGTCGGTTAGGTGAAAGTTTTAATTTTATTTTTAATTCAGACTACATTTCTGTTTGCTCAAGCAAATCTTGACAGCTTGATGAAAAGCATTTCCACAAAACCGGATACTGCGCGTGCAAGAATTTTAAATGATTATGCCTGGATA
Source organism: uncultured Melioribacter sp. (assembly GCA_964510325.1). GTDB lineage: Bacteria > Bacteroidota > Ignavibacteria > Ignavibacteriales > Melioribacteraceae > DSXH01. Next base: position 9,416 of record CAZEBL010000071.1, read on the forward strand.
AATAGAAGCAAAAATCCCCACGCAGCATTCAAGAGCACCGAAGAAGCATTAAAAATTGGCAAGGCGATTAATGATAAAAGTCTTCAAGCACGTTCATTAAATCTAATGGGCGTTATCTACAGAAACCTTGGCAACTACGACAAATCGATAAGTTCATACACAAACGCACTCCGTTTAGCTGAAGAAGTAAAAGATTCAGTTCAGATTGGCTTTTCATATAATAATTTAGGGGGAATATACAGACTACAAGGGAACAATACACTTGCACTCGAATATATTCTAAAAGCTCTATCAGTTTTTGAAAAGCTAAAGCATAAAGAGGGGATGTCCTTCTGCACAATTAATATCGGTTTAATTTACCGGCGTCAGGGAAATTATGTTAAAGCTCTCGAGTATCTTAATTATACACTACGATTAAGAGAAGAAATTAGCGATAGACCTGGAAAAGCGCTTGCACTAAATCTTATTGCAGAAGTTCACTTTGATCTGGGCGATTTGAATGCAGCTCTAAAGTATTATTTAGAAGTTGAAAAAGAATACAAGGACGTTGATGATAAGAAGGGTCTAGCCGCCGCGTGGGGAGGAATTGCCGGAGTTTATTACGAACAGAAAGATTATTTGAAAGCGCTCGAGTACAGGAAAAAATCTCTAAACCTTGCAACAAAAATAAGTTATCTGGAAGGTCAGGTTCATAATCATATTAATCTTGGATTAATCTACGCGCAATTGAAAAATTTTCAGCAAGCTGACTTAGAATTTGCAGAAGCTCTTAGAATTGCGAACAGTATGAAAGAAATTTATGTGCAAATAGATGCTTATAAAAATTTTGCTAAGTACAATGAAATAAAAAACAACTTCAAAGAGGCGCTTTTCTACTTTAAAAAATATACTACTCTAAAAGATTCTGTTATGAAGCAAGAAAACGTTGCTTTGATTACAGAAATGGAGGCCATTTATAAAAGTGAAAGAGCCGAAAAGGAAAAAACGGTTCTTATGAAAGATCTTGAAATTAGAGAGAAGCAGACAAATTATTTGATAATTATACTTCTATTAATTGTTGTAATGGTTGTTATTATTTATAGTAGATATCTCTCCAAAAAAATAGCAAATAAAAGACTTCAGGAATTAAATGCGGTTAAAGACACTTTCTTTAGATTAATTGCTCACGATCTCAAAACGCCCTTTAATGCGATTTTTGGTTATACGGAAATGTTAAAAGAGGATTTTGCAATTTTATCCGAAGAGGAAAAGCTCAAATATATTAATGATATAGGGAAAGCATCCAAACAAAGTTATCAGCTTCTGGAAAACCTGCTGATGTGGTCTCAATCAGAATCGGGCAGAATTGAGTTTAATCCGCAAACGTTAAATCTCAAACTCATTATTCTGGAAAGTAAAGAACTGTTAATGCCAACTGCAAAAAATAAAAATATAGAAATCTCTGTTGATTGCGATGATAACCTAACAGTTAATGCAGATTTACAAATGCTGACCACTATATTCCGGAACCTTATTTCAAATGCTATTAAGTTTACATACCCGAATGGTAATGTCAAAATTCAAGCAATAGAAGAACCTAAAGAGGTTAAAATTTCTATAAAAGATAGTGGTATGGGAATGAGTGAAGAAACGATTAAGAAATTATTCAAGCTGAATGAAGTAAACACTTTTAACGGAACCCAGGGAGAAAAAGGAACTGGACTCGGTCTAATTTTATGTAAGGAGTTTGTAAATTATCACAAAGGTAAAATCTGGGTTGAAAGCGAACTTGGTAAAGGGAGCACTTTTATTTTTACTATCCCTAAAAAAGTAAGTTGAGCAGATTCCCGAATTATTCATTTCTAACATCTTAGCACTTTTTCTTATATTTGCGCACAAAAATTAGAGGTGTATCATCGCAAAAGGACAAAACGATACTGTAGAAAAAATAGTTTCTCTTGCAAAGAGAAGAGGATTTGTATTCCAATCGAGTGAAATTTATGGTGGACTTAACGGGTGCTGGGATTACGGTCCGCTTGGTGTTGAGCTTCTAAAAAATATTAAAGAAGAATGGTGGAAAGCCATGACTTACCGCGACGATGTAGAAGGCCTGGACGCTTCTATTCTTATGCACCCCCGCGTTTGGGAAGCAAGCGGACATGTGGAAAACTTTACGGATCCCATGATCGATTGTAAGCAATGTAAGGCAAGATTTCGCCTTGATACATTGACAGAAATGATTTCCGAAAAAAACAAAGAAAAATTTCTTAAGGAGTTTGATCCTGCTATTAACACAAAAGAAATATCTCTCGAAGAAAAAATAAACGAGCTGCTCGAAGATCAGAATCAATCCGAAAAATTTCTAAGTGTAATAAACTGTCCGCAATGCGGCAACAAAGGCACTTTTACACAGCCACGTAAATTTAATTTGATGTTCAAAACATTTTTGGGCCCGGTAGATGATTCTGCAAATGTTATTTATCTTCGTCCGGAAACTGCTCAGGGTATTTTTGTTAACTTCTTGAATGTTGCCAATTCAAGCCGTCAGAAAGTGCCTTTTGGAATTGCACAGATCGGCAAAGCATTCCGCAATGAAATCAATACAAAGAATTTCCTTTTCCGAACAAGAGAATTCGAACAAATGGAAATGCAATACTTCTGTAAACCCGGAACGGATACAGAATTTTACGAGGAATGGAAAGAGAGAAGAATAGAGTGGTTCAAATCTCTTGGAATTACACCATCTAAACTTCGCTTCCATGATCATCCGAAAGAAAAATTAGCTCACTATGCAAAGAACGCAACTGATATTGAATACGAATTTCCATTCGGATGGAAAGAGCTTGAGGGAATTGCCCATCGCGCCG
>CAZEBL010000072.1:0-11301 GCA_964510325.1 uncultured Melioribacter sp.
GGCTATCCTGACCTTGCCATTGAAAAAGCAACAAAAGAAAACGTAATTATCAAAAAAGTCGGAAGCTATCCGGTTCCAATTGATCTTAAAATATCTTATGCAGACGGAACCGAAGAAACAATTCATAAACCGGCATCTATTTGGAAAAACGGAGAGAACACGTATCATTTAAAAATTAATAACAGCAAAGAATATAAGAAGATAGAACTAATATCTGTCCTAGGACCGGATGTAAACCAGAAAAACAATATTTTCTAAAAGAAATAGAAACAAGTAGTTATATCTACCAAAAGAAACCGCACCCCAAAAAAGTGCGGTTTTATTTTGCCCAAGAGAAACCATTATCATTGTTATTGAATCTCATTATTCATAAAATTGTTTGGTTATTTAAAGGAACCCCATGAAGAAATTAATCCTTCTCAATTTATTATTTGCGATAATTCTTTTAGCACAGCCAAAGGTAATAAACAAGGGAAATACATTTTACCTTTCGAATACGGTAATGGTTAAAATAAATGGAAGCACAGAAGATATTTTGCAGTCTAAATTTATTCAGCAGATACATCCCGATAAATTTGAGAAAGTGTTTTCGAATTCTTCAACGGCACTGTATAAATCAAGCACCTCTCTCGACAACATTTATATGATCAATTATCTTACGAACGAAGATCCTTTTGATGTTGCAATCAAAATAAAAAAAATTCCCGGCGTTGTTTGGGCAGAACCAAAGTTTGTTAGAAAAGTTACTTATACTCCAAGCGATCCTTTATATATTTCAAATCAGCAGAAAAATTTAGAGAGAGTTTTTGCAAGTGCAGCGTGGGATATATCTAAGGGGGACACCAACGTTGTTATTGCAATAATTGATACTGGCGTTGATTGGGAACACCCGGACCTTGCGGCAAATATTTTTATTAATCGTAACGATATTCCAAATAACGGAATTGATGAAGATGACGGCGGCGAATATCCAGATGATATTCACGGTTGGGATTTTGGCGGTTTTGACGGAACACCGGATAATGATCCGAATGAAGATGAGTCTTACAGAAATTCTTATCATGGAACTCATGTTGCCGGAATAGCGGGAGCGGTTACAAACAACGGAGTTGGTATTGCATCTATAGGATTTAATAGTAGAATTCTTCCCGTAAAAGTTTCCCGTAGCGATGTGCGCGATGATAACGATAATCCTTATGTTGTATACGGATTTGAGGGAATTGTGTATGCCGCAGATAAAGGGGTAAAAGTTATTAATTGCAGCTGGGGCGGATATAGTCACTCCGATTTTGAACAGGATGTAATAAATTATGCAACAGCAAAAGGTGCTCTTGTTGTTGCTGCTGCCGGTAATGATGCATCAGGCGATCTGTTTTATCCGGCAAGCTATGAAGGCGTTTTAGCTGTTGGCTGGCTTAATACAGAAGACGACACAAAAAGTTTTGCTGGTAATTATGGTCCCGGTGTTGATGTAATGTCCCCCGGAACAACAATACTCTCAACGTGGCGCGGAGATACTAACAATAATAATCTGCTCTACAATGTAATCAACGGCTCATCAATGGCATCCCCGCTTGTGGCTGGATTGGCCGGACTGGTATTTTCAAAATTTCCTGATTATACACCACTTCAAATAGCTGAACAGATAAGAATAACAGCCGATAATGTTGACGCTCAAAATCCTGGTTACGAAATGCTATTGGGCAGAGGTAGAATCAATGCATTTAGAGCATTAACAGAAACCGGAAGCCCGTCTGTTCGTGCATCAAATCTTCGAATAACAGAAATTGGCAACGGCAATGGTATTTATCAATCCGGCGAAACAGTTGAAGTAAATGCAGATTTTACAAACTATCTTGCAACCGCAAACAATCTTAATATTACTCTAACAACAAACGATCCATGGATAACTATTACTCAAGGTGGGTTTGTAACATCTCTTGAAACACTAAAATCAGTTAGCAACAAATTCAGATTTACAATTAAAACCGGCGCCCCAATAGATCACACGGTAAATTTTGTAATACGTTTTAATTCCGCTGGATATACCGATGTACAGTTATTTTCAATAAAAATTAATATCCCGCTCGAAACACACACTACAAGTAAAATTCAAATGAGCGTTACAAGCAAAGGCGCACTTGGTTTTAATGATTACAGTGCTAATAAAGAGGGTATCGGTTTTAGGTTTATGAACGGAAGCAATTTAATGTTTGAAGGTGCGTTTATGTATGGTGTTTCTTCAAGCATGGTTATGGATGCTGCCAGAATTAGCGATGAACAGAGCAAAGACTTTAAGAGAATATTCCCTATTTCATTTACAAGTCCCGGAGCGAATGCTTTTCAGGAGACATATTCAAATTTTGACGACAGCGGAATATCTCCCCGGCTCGGCATTTCAACCCATTTTTATACTTATAGTTTTAATACCCCGGAAGACGAGAATTATATAATTATAAGAACAGCGCTTAATAATACTACTCAGCAAGCAATTAATAATTTGTTTGCAGGATTTTTTATTGATTGGGATATACCGGATTCCGATTATGCAAACAACACAACGTTATACGATGCACAGGATAATTTTGCTTATGCCTACAACGTAAACACACAAAATGTTTTTGTCGGTACAGCTTTAATATCACACAATAATTATGGCTTCTATCCGATAAAGAATGATGCAAACTCCGGAGATGTTCGGTTATTCGACAATAATGGTTTTACAGATATCGAAAAGTTTATAACACTCTCTAGTGGTATTTATAATACATCCCCGTTTGTTAGCGATATTTCATATGTTTTAAGCGGCGGACCATTTAATATAAATTCTGGTCAAACTCAAAATATAGCTTTTGCAATTGCAGCCGCTTCAACTCTCGATGAACTTAGAAATGCAATTAGGCGAAGCAGAGAAAAATATTTATCGATACCAACCGGAATAAATGAAAACACTGAAACAATCCCATCCGAAATAGTTCTCTATCAAAATTATCCCAATCCTTTCAATCCAAGTACAACGATTAAGTATTCAATTCCTAAATCAGAATTTGTATCAATAAAATTGCACGATACACTTGGAAGAGAAATCACAATCCTGGTCAATGAGTACAAACAAGCAGGTACTTATAATTATACATTATCAGTTTTAAATTATACATTGCCATCGGGTGTTTATTTTTACACATTGCAAGCCGGCAATAAAGTTAGAACCGGCAAAATGATTTTATTGAAATGATAGATGTTTAGTTTGAGCCGGAGATTAAATAGTAAATAGAATTCTCGATAAGCTTCTTAAAAGAAGGATTCTCAAAAGCATTTTTATCGTGCCCCGGCATCAGGTAAACAACTTTCGAATTTTTGTAGTTATGAGTCCAGCCCAGCAATTCGCCGCTTTCTCTATAGTCGGTTCTTAATAGCGGGACAACATGTTTTTGTACACGGTAATTCAAGTATGTTTCATCGTAAATTTGGAAATCATCAACACTGTTAGTAACAGGATGATTTTTATCAACTATCTGAATTAAAAAATCCTGATCGTGTTTATATGTTGAAGGACCATATTTTTTTTCGCCGTCAATCCACGGTTGATGAAAATATTTCCCGCCAATAATATTTTCGTACTCATCCCACTCCTGATGAGAAACAAGCGAGTGATGAAGAAATAAAACGCCGATTCCTTCTTCGAAGATATTCAAAAATGATTTTTTCTGTTCATCGCTAATTGGTTGATAAGTATCATAGAAGATTATTGCTTTGTAGTTTCTGATCTTCTCAAGATCGAATAATTGGAAAGCAAATGGTTTTGAAGTTGTATCATAGGAAAAAGAACTGAAAAGTTTATAAAAATTATCTTTATCAACCGCCTTTCCTCCGGAAACAATTAAAATATTTTCCGTTTGAGGAAACAGATTAGTTGCTAATAGTAATAATATGGCTAAGGTATTGATAATCTGTTTCATAGATAATTATTCGAAGTTGAGGGTAATCTTAATTATTTCCGGTCTGCTTCCTATTCTTACCGGCGGTCCCCATCCACCAACTCCGCACGAAACATAATAATGAGTATTTCCCTTCAATTTGTAACCCCATGGCAGCTCATAAATTTTACCAACAATATAATTGACCGGCCATAGCTGCCCGTTGTGTGTGTGTCCGGATAATTGCAAATCGATTCCATTTTCCAATGCTTCGTTTAATTGGAACGGTTGATGATCCATCATAATTAAGGGAAGTGATTTGTCAACACCTTTAAGTATTTCGTTTAAAGGTTTACGGTTGTAATCGGCAAATCTTTTGCTGTCGCGGTCTTCTCTTCCAACAACATAAAATGAATTATCTATCTTAACGTAAGAATCTCTTATCATGTTAATATTATGTTGGTTAAGATATTCAACGGCGTCATTAACGCCACCAATGTATTCGTGATTACCCGTAATAGCATACACACCATATTTAGCATTAAGTTCAAGAAGAGCTTCTCCAACGTTATCTCTTAGAACCGGTTTAATATCTTCATCTATAATATCTCCGGCAAGAAAAACAATATCCGGCTTCTGTTTGTTTATGCGGTCAACAACCCGATATGCAAAATTTTTTCCGTTTATAGTTCCAAGGTGAAGATCGGACGCCATTACTATGTTTAACGATTTCAACGCTCCGGCATCTTTATTTATGCTAAGATTATATTTTTTTACTGTGATAAGGCGCGTTGTAAAAAATCCCCCGGCGACCATAACAAAAACAAAAATTGATACTATTAATGCAATTAATCTTCTCGTCTTATCCGGATTTTCTGAAATTACCGATGGAAAAAAGGGGATTATATAATTTATTAAACGGAACAGATCGATTATTATCAAAGACAAAAATGTATAGAACATTATTGCTATCCAGACAGAGCCGACCCATACTAATAAATCACTAATATACCAGACCCAATAATTTTCTAAAAATCTTCCGGCGATGTACGAAATAACTACGAAGAGGAAAATAACTGTAAAAATTAATTTGTAATTGTCGGGCACAATCGGGATAACCCGTCGATAGATATAATAGTTAATTAAACCGTAAACGGTGAAAACGATTCCGAAGAATATAATTGCTTGCTGTAGTTTCATGTATGTAAAACAATAAATTGTAATGGAATGGTTCAAAATTATAAATGATATATTAGAATGGCTAATAGAAAAAAGGGCGGAATTTTCTCCGCCCTCCTTAAGAAGAAATTAGAAGCCGGTATTTACGTTTACATCAACCCTGTCATTAACCTTGGATGTGTTTCTGAAGTTATTGAAATTATAACTGAGCGTAATATTAAATACTGGTGCTTCGGGATTTGCGGTTAAGTATAAAAGCGTTCCGTTGCCGGCATCGGTAAATAATTTAAATTTCCCTGTGTTAAAAAGATTTTGTGCAGTTGCCGTAACAATTAGTTTTTTATCCAGTAATTCCTGACGCAGCGATAAGGTTAGGTTAATAACAGGATCAATTTCCCCCTGTAAAATTTTCTGTTTTGCCGTATAAAAGAGAGCAACCTGGAATCTTGTTTCGGGTGAAAAATAAAGTGTAGAACGTAAGCGACCCGACCACACAAATCCGTTCTGTTCGTAAGAGTTATCCTGTACCCTTCCCTCAAGATGAGTCTTGTATAAATTTAATGCGGGATCTAAGCGGAACCATTGTGCTAATGAAAATCCGGCGGATAATTCCGAACCGAGTGAGTAGGTTTTTGCTATGTTTCCGAACGAGAGGTTTAATCTACCATCGGGACCGACTAAAGCGGTTTGCTGAAAAGTATTTTCCGTGTTTCTATAATATGTCTGTGCAGATAAAAATACTCCACCAATAGTATTCTGATAATTTAATTCGAACGAGTTAATCAATTCCGGTTTAAGATCCGGATTACCAATTACAAGAGCATAAGAATCTGAATAATTCGGGAATGGATTTAAGGCACCCTCGAACGGTCTGTTAATTCTTCTGCTGTAACTGAATTGTAATTGCTGTGCCTGATCAATTTTTTTCAACAGGTTAACCGATGGAAACAGGTGAACCCTGTTGTAAGCGTAATCTTTGTTTAAGGTTATCTGGTGAAGGAGGCGATCCGTTTGTTCAGCGCGCAGTCCAAGCTGGTAATCTAATTTCAGCGTTTCAAGACTATTTGAATATGTTGCGAACGCAGCGTAAACATTATTTCTGAAATCAAATTTATTTGTATATGTGGGATCGTTTAACCAATCGTTATTAGTCCAGTTAAATGTTCTGAAGAGATAATTAAAATTTCTGTATGCAAGGTTAACCTGAATTCCGCTTTCGAATTTTGATTTGTCGTTAAACTTGTAAGAATAATTAAGCTTAATTCTTCCATCATTTCGGGTTGTCCGGTTGTCGTAATCAATTGTGTTGGGATTTGCAGACCAGTTCTGATGATTAGCATCTGTAATATATTCTTTTGCGGTTTGTAAATAAGGTTGAAATAGATTTGTATAAACCGCTTCAAAAGTAATCTCATCTATCTTTGGATTGAATTGATGATTGAAATAAAGAATAGACTGAAAATAATCTGCGGTAATATCGGACAGTTGTTGATTGGTGGTATATTTTGAAGTTCCGGAGGATGTGTTTTGTTGATCCGATCCATCAAGCATAAATGTTCTGTTAAATGCAAACCGACCGATTGAATTTGTGAAGGAAATTCCGGTAACAGGACTTATTGCATAATCAATTCCAATTTTTGCATTGAAATTTTTTCTTCTGAAGTTCTGATTAATGTCTGCCCTTTGATACATCGTTCCGGTAGTAGTTGATGTATATCTGTCGTAACCCTGGTAATTGGTATTACTGAACAATCTGTAATCGGCGCTTCCGGTTAAACCCCAATCTCCCGATTTATAATTTAATGTAACGTCGCCGTTATATTTAGTTCTCGATCCGATACCGCCGTTGACAATTCCAGACATATTATCATAAGCCGAAACCCTGGTAATAATATTTACAATTCCGGCAGCTCCTTCGGCATCGTATTTTGCAGATGGATTTGTTATCAACTCAATGTTGTCGATAATGTTTGCCGGTATTTGTCTTAATGCATCAGAACCTTGCAGTACGCCCGGTCTTCCATTTACAAGAACCGTAAAATTTGAACTGCCGCGTAATGTTACGTTACCGTTTTGATCAACCTGAATTGAAGGGTGATTTTGTAATACATCTAAAGCCGTCCCCCCGGCAGCTGTATTATCCTTGCTAACATTTATTACCCTTTTATCAAGATGATATTCTTCTGTAGGTTTTTCACCAACCACATTTACGGCATCCATTTTAATTTCTGTTGGATTTATTTTTATTACTCCGAGTGAAACTTCTTTTTTATCCGTAGTAATTGCAACATTTGGAATTATAGTCTTATCGTAACCGATAAAACTAACCTTTACATAAAAATTTCCTTCGGGAAGATTTGGTATTAATAACTCCCCGTTTTTACCGGAGGCACTTCCGGATATAAAAGTAGAATCTTTAGAACTATGAACAGTAACATTGGCATATTCAATTGGAATGTTGTTTTTTCCATCCATTATCACCGCTTTAATTATACCTTTTTTAGTATCGATCTTTTCGTCATTTGGTAATAATGGAGAAGCATTAAGACAAGCAGTAGTCAAAAGAAGTAGTAAAGCAAGGTTTTTCATTTATCCCCCCGTCTATAATTTTCAGGTTTTCAGATACAATAGACGAAGAGAAACAAGAAAAAGTTACTTAACAAACAAAAAATTTTTGAAACAGTTAGATTAAAATAAAAATGCCGGTGATAAGCCGGCATTTAATTCTAATGATCGCTGTAATTATTAATTACATTCCTTCGCCAACATTGATATCAACGCGGTCGTTTGTGCGGGAGGTGTTTTTATAATTATTGAAATTATAACTCAACGATAATCTGAATACAGGTGCTTCGGGACGGAACGAACCGATCATGTTAAAGTTAGGACCGATACTGTTAAATCCAAACTTACCTGTGTTAAATAAATTTTGTGCACTGAGTGTTGCAACAAGTTTCTTATCCAATAATTCCTGTCGCGCAGAAATTGTAAGCATAAAAATAGGATCGGTAGTTTGCTGAATATCTACTTGCTTGCCGAAGTAATTCATCATTAATTGTAACCGGGTTGAAGTTGATAAAATTACAGTTGTGTTTAATCGGGAAGACCACGAGAATCTCTCTGCAACTCTATCTGCCCCCTCTATTATTCCGGTCATTTTTCTGTTAAATAAATTAACCGATGGATCTAAACGAAGCCACGGAATCAGCGTAATGCTTGTTGAAAGCTCTGCACCCATCACCTCGTTGGTTGCAGCATTTGCAAAGGACAATGTCATGAAACCATTATCGTCCAGACGCTGTGTTCGTAATATAGAATTATCAGATTGACGGTAATATGTCTGTGCCGAGAAGAACAATCCCTTTAAGAAATATTGATAGTTCAACTCAAATGAATTAGTAAGTTCCGGTAACAATCCGGGATTGCCTATAAAAGTTACATAAGAATTAGAAAAATTCGGGAATGGATTTAATGCCATCTCCTGCGGACGGTTAATTCTTCTGCTGTAACTGAATTGAAGTTGTTGCTGCTGATTAATGTTAGTTGATATGTTAAGGGTTGGGAAAAGATGAAGCTGGCTGTATTTATAGTCTTTTCCGGTTGTCTTCTGATCGAGAAATCTGTCGGTTTGTTCTAATCTTAGTCCTAACTGATAATTAAATCCGGAAAATATATTTGAGTATGTTGCAAATGCAGCATAGATATTATTGCGGAAATCGAACTTGTTGCTGTATCTTGAATCGATTGACCATTGTTGCGTTAAGATGTTAAATGATTTGCTGACTATATCCATGTTATTATAAAAGAAATTTGCCTGAAGGCCGGTTTCAAACTTCGATTCTTTGCTAAAAGTGTATGAATACACCGATCTGATTCGCCCCTCGTTTCTATTTGTATTATTGCTTAACTCGCTCTGCGTTGTTTGTGATATTATTTGCTGAAACGAACCGTCGGTTATGTATTCGCTTGTTCTTTGAGTCGACGGAAGAGAAACATTTGTGTAGTTAAGTTCAAGCGTAAGCTCATCCACTTTCGGTGTAAATTGCTGACTGAAGAACAGAATCGAATTTAAATATCTCACCCCGTAATTGTTTCTATCATCGCCCAAGTTATAATCTGTAAAAGAAGGATTAAGCTGACCTGCGTTTGTAAATTTAAACAGAGAGCTTCTGTTAATATCCACGTTGCCGTAAGAGTTTGTAAAGCTGAGAGAACTTTTATTGCTAAGAGTATAATCAATACCGGCTTTTGCAGTATAATTCTCTCGCATAAAATTTCCGCTAACGTCGGTATTCATATAGCTTGAACCGTTTTGGGTAAACGAGGTTCTGTCGAATAATTGATTCATGTAATTAGTGTTTTTTCGGTAATCAAAACTTCCGGAAAGAGTATAATCGCCACTCTTATAGCTAAGAGTAAAGTCTCCGTTGTATTTTGTTCTTGATCCCAGCCCGGCATTCACGATTCCGTTCATGTTGTCTCTGTCCTGTTTCTTCATTACAATGTTGATAATTCCCGCCGTTCCTTCAGAATCATACTTTGCAGATGGGTTTGTAATAATTTCGATGCTCTCAACAAGATTTGCCGGTATCTGTCTTAAAGCATCTCCTCCCTGAATGGGATATGGTTTTCCATTAACCTGAATTGTAAAATTGGAACTACCTCTCAAAGAAACATTTCCATCCTGATCAACCTGAACCGACGGCTGGTTTTGTAATACATCAAGTGCAGTGCCGCCGGAGGCATTAATATTCTGGCTTACATTAATTACTTTTTTATCGAGATGTAATTCTTCTGATGCTTTCTCGCCAACAACACTTACTTCGCTTAACTCAACATCGTTATTAAATAGTTTTATTACTCCCAATGATGATTCATATTTCTCTTTTTCAATTTTAATACCCGAGACAACCCGGTTTTCATATCCGATGTAGGATACTTTTACATAATAAATTCCTTCAGCTATATTCGAAAGAACAAGATCCCCATTGTTCCCGGAAACAGTTCCGCTAATAAACGATGAATCCTTTGCGTTATGAAGAGTTACGTTTGCATACTCAATCGGTTCGTTGGTTTTGCCATCCAATATCTTTGCTTTTAGTGTCCCCTTTTTGGTTGAGGCATCGTTATTTGGAGCGGCTATTATTGATATTGAAAAAAGAAGTGCAAGAAAAACAGCATTTATGTAGTAATTTCGCATTATTTACCTTTCAAAGAGATTTTAATTTGTATATAGACAAGACGTCTTATTTGCTTAAAAAGTTCCTTAGCAGATTAATTTTTTGGTCGCTGCTAAATTTTCTATCAGAAAGCCGGGTAGATATAATTGGGGGAATTAGAAACTCCATTCAACCATAATTCTTTATATGATCGAATGGAGTTATTTGGGTTAACAATTTATTATTGCTTGAATTCTATCTTACCATTTACAATTGTATATAAAACTTTTGTGTTCAGAATTTCATCATCAGAACAAGTTAGTAAATTATTTGAAAGTACGGTTATATCTGCCAGCATTCCGGTTTTTAACTTTCCTTTCAAGTTCTCTTCAAAAGAAATGTAAGCGCCGTTAACCGTATAAGATTTTAGAGCTTCAGCACGCGTCATTTTTTGTTCGGGATAAAAAGTAGAGCCATTAGATAATTTTCTTGTAACAGCAGAATAAAAACACTTTATCGGGCCAACGTCCTCAACGGGTGCATCGGTACCGTTACAAATTATTGCACCGCTATTTAATAATTTTTTCCAGACATAAGCACCTTCTTCTGCTCGGGCATCACCAATTCTTTCCGGAACAAAAGTAGCATCCGAAGTACAATGAACGCTTTGCATAGCGGCGATAACACCTAATTTTGCAAATCGTGGAATATCCTGCGCAGAAATATGCTGTGCGTGTTCTATACACCAGCGTAAATCTTTTTTATCAGGATTCTTTTTAAAAACCTCTTCGTAAATGTTTAACACCTCTCTATTACCCCTATCGCCAATTGCATGTATTCTCATCTGAAAACCGTTGGCAATAGCAAGCTCAGAAATTTTCTTAAGCGTTTCAATTGGTGTTACGTTAGAACCGGAATGTGTTTGTAAATCTGAGTATGGTTCAATCATCCAGGCACCCCTTGAACCGAGCGCACCATCAATGTATTGTTTGATTGAACGAACCGTTAAAAAGTTGTTTGCATAACCAATAAGTTTATATTCATTT
>CAZEBL010000072.1:11311-12256 GCA_964510325.1 uncultured Melioribacter sp.
AAATTAATATCACATATCAATATCAAAACCAAGTTCATTTAATTTTTCTTTCATCTTATCGTAAGTGTCGCCAATCATAACGTTTAAACGAATAGAAAGTTTGTTTGAATCGGCTTGTTGTTTTATTATGTCGATCAATTCGAATGTTTCGCCGGCATCATGAAATGATGTTATCCCTTTCTTTAAACATTCTTCCGATGCAAGTTTAATCTGGTTTATGTAATCGTTTCTTATTTCTTCCGGTTTACGATTATTAAAATATTCTTCATAGAATTTTGCAACTAAGTTCTCCGCATTCTCTTCGAATACACCGATTGGATTTCCTAAAGAGTCTCGCACTATTGTTCCGCCATCCGGATCCTTTGTGGATTTAGATATTCCGGCGAGTTTCATTGCAAATTCATTTACGAATATCGCATGCCCGCTTGCGTGCGATAACATAACGGGATTGCTTTTAGAAGCTTTGCTTAATTCATTATGAACAGGATAACCATTTACGTTTGGGCTTGGTGCGGGATCAAACTTTTCCTGATGCCATCCGCGCCCCAAAATCCATTCTCCCGGTCGTGCAGTCTCGCAAGCTTTGGCAACCATAGCAATTACTTCGTTCCAGTTCTTTGCTTCTCGCAAATCTAAAATCTGTTTCGATTTTCCTAATCCCAGAAAGTGAGCGTGACTTTCAATAAAACCGGGTATTATAAATTTTCCCTCTAAATCTATTACTTCGGTTGAATCGCCAATGTATAACTCCGCATCCTCGTTAGAGCCAACAAATAAAATTTTACCATCTTTAATTGCTATAGCTTCTGCAGAAGGATTTGAATCATCCATTGTAGCTACAACTGCATTTGCTAAAACCAGGTCGGCAGCCTCTTTCACTTCTCTTCCTCCACAACACTGAATTAATATTGATAATGAAATAATTAACAAAACGGATTGCATTAA
>CAZEBL010000073.1:0-12247 GCA_964510325.1 uncultured Melioribacter sp.
CGCTCGATTACTTTTCCAACAATGGTTATGCCGGTGCTTCAATAAGGCAAATTGCACGCGCCGTTGGAATCCGTGAAAGCGCCATCTATAATCATTTCAAATCGAAAGAGGAAATATTCCTCGCAATTCTATCGGATTATAAGTCCAAGTCGTTAAGCACAAAAATTCTAAGCGATGAGCTTCTTGATGAGTTGGATAATCCGGAAAAGTTCTTACAGGATTTTGCCAGAAAATTGGTGGAGTTCTGGAATACTCCCAAAGAGAAAAAATTTATACGGCTGCTATTGATGGAACAGTTTACAAAAGTTGGTTCGGTTGAGCTTTCCGTTACGGAGTATGTTAATGAACTGCGTGCTATTTGCAGATTGATCTTTTCTGAAATGGTAAAGAATAACATTGCAAAGAAATATGATCCGGAAATATTAACCGAGCAGTTCACCGCACCTCTCTTTCTATTACGAACAGAACATCTTTCTAAAGATGATCAGGTAGATATTAAAAATGTTTATGAAATCGTCTCCAAGCATGTTAGCTTTTTCTGGAATTCAATAAAACTCTAACAGGAATTTTTATGCTGAATAATGAACCAACCAAACAGGATATTTTAGAAGCCCACGAAAGAATTAAAAACCAGATTCACAAAACTCCATTGCTAACATCTGAATCACTTAATAAAATGTTTGGATGCCGGCTTTATTTCAAATGCGAGAATTTTCAGAAAGTCGGCGCATTCAAATTCCGCGGTGCAAGTAACGCAGTTCTATCACTTACTCAAAGTGAATTGGAGAAAGGTGTAATAACGCACTCATCGGGAAATCATGCGGCAGCACTGTCGCTTGCAGCCAGAATGAAAAATGTTCCTGCATACATTGTAATGCCGAATACAGCACCTGAAATTAAGAAGAGAGCTGTTGCCGGTTATGGTGCTAAAATCACTTTCAGCGAACCGACAGTTAAATCGCGCGAAGAGGCTGCTAAGAAAATTGTAGCTGAAACCGGTGCAACTTTTATTCATCCTTATGATAATTACACTATAATTGCCGGTCAGGCAACATGTGCTAAGGAAATATTCGAAGAAGTAAGTGACCTCGACTATTTGATTTCACCAGTTGGCGGTGCGGGACTAGTATCAGGCACATGCCTTTCTGCATATCATTTCTCGAATCATACAAAAGTAATTGGTGCGGAACCGAAAGGTGCTGACGATGCTTTCCGCTCATTGAGAGATAAAACGATTTATCCTTCGGTAAATCCTAAAACAATTTGCGACGGATTACTAACTCAGCTTTGCGATAAGACCTATTCAATTTTGAATAAGTATTTGAGCGAGATTATAACCGTTGATGATGAATCTACTATTAAGGCAATGAAAATTATCTGGGAGCGGATGAAGATTATTGTTGAACCATCAAGTGCTATTACGCTTGGTGTTGTAATGGATAATCCGGAAAAGTTTAGAAATAAAAAAGTCGGCTTAATATTATCCGGCGGAAATGTTGATCTGGATAAGTTACCCTGGTTGAAAGCTAACAATTAAGGTTTTTAAATTGGAGAAGAATGTGAGAAGAATTCTACTAATGATTCTTATTTCATCCATTTCAATTAATGCCCAGCATTTTTTATCAAACCTTAATGCTACAAAAGATTCACCCATCTATACAGTTTATGCAGCCGCAATAGAAAGAACAAATTATAAAGTCGATCAGGGTTATTCATTAAGCTGGTTCGACCCAGAAAAAGGAATCGGTTTCGAATCGAAAGACGGCGGGAATATTTACTATGCTTTCAAATCCGGCAGTAACGTTCGCTACTTACTGAAAGAACTTTATAAAGAACCTGTAATAACCGCTTCTTATTCCGATCTTGTAAAATTTTATTTCTATCCTTTCAAAGATATACGCATTAATGTGACATTTTTTGTTTACAACTCACAGTTTACCGTTCACAACTTAAAAGTAACGAATGAAAGCAACCGCCATATTGATTTTACAATCTATCCCCACTTTGAATTGGCAACGATTAATAATATAGAGTACTTAGCGCAGAATCATTCTTTTCTGTTTCATCATAAAAAGAACCGCGATGGATGGATGACAGAACATCAAATACCATACATCGAAAATCTTAAGAGTATTTTTGTAATGTCTGAAAATCCTGATAGTTATGGAGCATATAAATTCTTACAGTCGAACACTGCAGATACATCGCGCGTTCTTAAAAAATCATTTTCGTTACCCGCTCTAAATAATTCAATAGAACAAATCAATTCAACTTTAATTTCATTTCAAAAGAAAATTATTTTAAAACCCGGACAATCAAAAGAATTAAGAATTGTAAGAGGACTGGATGAAAAAGATAAAGATGGTGATCAGTTGACGAAAATCGGTAGCCAATTGATGACGATCGATTTGGAGTTGTTTGTTAAGGAGAATGAGAAAATCTATTCACGAATTCCTAGATTGAAATTCATTGATAAAGATAAAGAAATGCTCTACTGGAATGCATTCTCTCTAATCCGTCAATGTATGATGAAACCGGAAGGCGAAAGCAATTATAACTATTATGTTTTCTCGCGCGAACCGAAATGGGGTTGGGGTTACGGCGGACAGGTATTTCACGAAAGTTTAACAATGCTCGCTTATGCTTTTATGGATCCGCAAAGCGCAATGAACTCTCAACGTGTTTATATTGAAAGACAGCGTAAGGATGGCTATATAAATTATAGAACGGGTCCATATTTGAATGAGCAAATAATTTATAATGGGGAATATACCAGCTCCGCGCCGTGGTTCAATTACATTAATTATGAGACATATAAAATAACCGGCGACAAAAAGTTTTTATACGAAGCATACCAAAGCGGAAAAAAATTTTATAACTGGTATACGTCGCGCAGAGATTCTAATAACAATGGATTGGCAAGCTGGGGCGGACATGCAGAACTTGAGAGCGTTCGCGATGCCAGAGTTGCTGTGTGGGATAAAGTCGGGTGGGCATCTAACTTCGAAGGACCCGATGTTAACTCTATGCTTGTAATGGAAGAGAAATCCCTTGCAGCAATGGCATCAATTCTTGGTTATAATGAGGAAAGCAAAGAATGGGGAAATAAAAGTTTATTAAGAAGCGCATTGATCAATAATTATCTCTGGGATGATTCAACAAATTTTTATTATAATGTTAACAAAAACAATCAGTCATTTACCTTCAAAACAAATAATGATCTTAAGATAAAAGAGATTATCGGATTTTTGCCGTTGTGGGCTGGAATTCCGGATAAGGAACGTGCTGATAAACTAATTAAGTCGATGTTGAATAAAGATGAATTCTGGAGAAAGTTTGGCATTCCAACTCTTACTGCAAAAGATGATTACTATAATCCGATTGGTTACTGGAACGGACCGATCTGGATTCAATGGCAGTATCTTATATTCAGGGGATTACTCGATTACGGTTATAAAGAAATTGCAAAAGAGTTAGCAGAAAAAGTAATAGATAATGTGATTAATCAGTTAAAAGTAGATCACTACTTCTGGGAATTTTACAGTGCAGATGATTATCAGGCTGGTTGGAATAAAACGTATATCTGGACTGGAATAGTTGCACGATTTTTAATTGATCTTGATTCTCTGTGAATCTCTGTGACTACTCTGAGTTCTCCGTGTAATTTTTTTATTGGGTAACAAAATGAAAAAACATTTTCTGATTCTTATTGTACTTCTTTTTTACTCCTCCATTTTCTTTCAGAAAAGAGAGATAATCAAATTATGGCCCGGCACTCCTCTCTATTTAACCGATACTGTTAACAATGAAAAATCTGAGCTTGGTTCGGATAACATTGTTAGAGTAAGTAATGTATCATATCCAACTTTAGAGTATTGGAAACCTGAAAAGCCAAATGGAACCGCAGTAATTATTTGTCCCGGCGGCGGTTATGTTCGACTTGCAATTACATCAGAGGGGGAATACGTTGCAAAGTGGTTTGCAGAGAAAGGAGTATCGGCATTTATTCTAAAGTACAGATTACCGGATGAAACACGGATGGAACGTAAAGAAAATGTTCCTCTATCCGATGCTCAGCAAGCAATTTATTATTTACGAAGTAATTCGGAGAAATTTGGAATCGATTCTAATAAAATCGGAATAATCGGTTTTTCTGCCGGTGGTCATCTGGCTGCATCAGCTTCGGTTCATTTTAATGACAGCTTTATAAGAAAAAGTGATCAATCGCTTCGTCCCGACTTTTCTATTTTGATTTACCCTGTAATAACAATGCAAAATGATTTTACTCATCCGGGTTCTAAAAAAGCACTCATTGGTGAAATTGCAAGCGACTCATTAACACGTTACTTTTCAAACGAACTGAATGTCGCCGGTAATACTCCGCCGACATTCCTTATGCATGCAACAGATGATAAAGTAGTTCCCGTGGAGAACAGTCTGAAATATTATGATGCATTAAAAAGAAACAACATTAATGGGGCACTTCATATTTTTCAAAAGGGGGGACATGGATTCACAATGAAAAACAAATTTCTTGACGAACAATGGTTTTACCTTCTTGAAAAGTGGTTAACCGAAAATAATTTTGTTCATTAAATCTAATGTGAGGTTCAATTGAAAAAAGTAATTCTGCTTATTTTATTCAGCCGGTTATTACTTGCCCAATCTGCACAAATATTTCCGTTTCAAAATCCGCGTCTATCTGTTGAAGAACGAGTTAATGATCTTGCTAACCGTTTAACACTTCAGGAAAAAATTTCCCAGATGGTTTTTAATGCCAAGGCGATAGAGCGCCTGGGAATCCCGGAATACAATTGGTGGAATGAATGTTTGCACGGTGTTGCGCGTAACGGGCTTGCAACTGTTTTTCCGCAAGCAATCGGTCTTGCCGCAACATGGAACAAGGAATTAATTCACAAGGTTGGTAATGTTATTTCTGATGAGGCGCGCGCAAAGTATAATGATGCAATCTCTAAAAATCAGCATGGACTTTATCAGGGATTAACATTCTGGTCGCCAAATATTAATATCTTCCGTGACCCAAGGTGGGGACGCGGACAAGAAACATACGGTGAAGATCCATTTCTCACCGGACAGATTGCGGTCAACTTTATCAAGGGTTTACAGGGTAATGATCCGAATTACTTAAAAGTTGTTGCTACATCAAAACATTATGCGGTTCATAGCGGTCCAGAACCGGATCGTCATTCTTTCAACGCAGAGGTAAGTGAGTATGATTTAAGGGAAACATATCTTCCGGCTTTTAAGATGACTGTTAAGGATGCAAATGTACAATCAATAATGTGTGCGTATAATAGTTTGTATGGAAATGCATGTTGCAGTAACGATCCATTGTTAAATAAAATTTTGAGAGATGAGTGGGGATTTAATGGTTATGTAGTTTCCGACTGCTGGGCAATTCAGGATATCTGGCAATTTCATAAACAAGCCAAGGATGCAGAAGAAGCCGCAGCAATTTCTGTTAAGTCCGGAACTGATTTAAACTGCGGTGTGTCATTCAATCATTTATTCGAAGCTTACAAAAATAATCTTATTGAAGAAGAACAAATTAATATTGCTTTCAAGAGATTATTCACAGCAAGATTCAAACTCGGTATGTTCGATCCAGTTGAATTGGTTCCTTTCAATAAGATTAATATGCAAGTTGTCGATTCAAAAGAGCATAGAGAAATTGCACTTCATACTGCAAGAGAATCGATTGTGTTGTTAAAGAATGAAAATAATCTTCTCCCTCTCAGCAAAAAAGTAAAAAGTATTGCAGTAATAGGTCCAAATGCCGATGATGATGAAGTTTTAATGGGTAACTATAACGGAATGCCGTCTAATGCAATCACACCGTTAAAAGGAATTATTAAAAAGGTTTCATCTAATACAAAAATATATTATGAAGCCGGTTGCGATATAATTGAAGGAATGCCCGGTTCTATTGTTATACCTGAAAATTATTTTTATGTGGATAAATCCATGAGACAGAAAGGATTATTCGCCGAAATATTTAATAATGCAAGATTTGAAGGTGCACCGGTAATAAAAAAAATAGATAACAAAATTGATTTCTGGTGGTTTCTTAATATTCCTTTTAAACAGTTGAAGCAAAATGATTTCTCTATTAGATGGAGCGGTTATATTGTTCCACCCAAATCGGGCATTTACAAACTTGGTGGAATGGGTTTCAGCGGTCTTCACATTTATCTTGAAGACTCATTAATAGTAAAAGACAATGGTGAGCATGGCCCGCTTAAAAAATTTGCAGAGTTGAATTTAGAGAAAGGGAAAGCTTATAAAATAAGAGTAGATTATTATTCCAGTTCACGATATTCTATCGTTCAGTTATTATGGTCTGTTCCTGATGAAGAAAAAGAGAAGCGTGCTATTGAAATTGCCAGGAAATCTGATGTTGTTATAATGTGTATGGGAATCTCTCCCCGACTTGAAGGAGAAGAATTGGAATTAAACGTAAACGGTTTTTCGGGTGGAGATAGAACATCGCTTGTTCTTCCCGAGATTCAACAAAACTTAATAAAGAAAATCGCGCAGCTTAGTAAACCGATTGTACTTGTTCTGCTTAACGGAAGCGCTCTTAGTATCAATTGGGAATCAGAAAATATTCCGGCTATTGTTGAAACATGGTATGGCGGTCAATCTTCGGGTGATGCATTGGCTGACGTTCTGTTTGGCGATTATAATCCTTCAGGAAGATTACCTGTAACATTCTATAAATCGGTTGATCAGCTTCCGGATTTTAGAAACTATGATATGAAAGGAAGAACGTACAGATATTTTGAAGGAGAAGTGTTATATCCTTTTGGATATGGTTTGAATTACACAACATTCGAATACTCAAACCTGAGATTGGATAGAGACAAGATCAACCAAGGCGGTTCGGCAAAGCTCTATGTTGATATTAAAAATACCGGAAGAATGAGCGGAGCAGAAGTTGTTCAGTTATATGTTAAAGGAAAAGGTCTTAAAGAAAATGACGCGATTAAAACTTTGAAGGGATTCGAAAAAATATTTTTGAAACCGGGAGAAACCAAAACAGTTGCATTTGAAATTACACCGGAAGTATTGCAGAAATTTGTAGAGGGAAAAGGATTTATAGTTGAAAAAAGAAATTATACGCTGATGGTTGGTTCATCATCAAGAAATATTGATTTGTCGGAAATTAATTTATTGGTTGAATAAACTCATAATTTATATCTGCGTGAATCCGCTTAATCTGTGTAATCAGCGTTCCATTATGTGAGGAATTTATGAAAAAAATTATTTTGCTTATAACAATTGCTAATGTTGTACTAGCGCAGCACTTAAAAGTATCCGATAGTTATCTAACATTTACAGCAAAACATAATGACCCGCTCTATACAACATACACTGCGGCCATGGAACGATCGAGGTTGTACGGCGATAAAGGTTATAAGATGGATTATTACTCCGATTGCTCTCCAATAACATATTCAGGCGACCAGGCGGGAAAGATTTATTGTGTCTGGAAAGTAGATCAGGTTGTTGTAATGAATACCGGTGAATATTTTGAAAAACCCGTAGTTACTTCTTCATTCCCTGATATGGCAATTATGGAGTATTCACCATTCCGGGGTATTAAGGTTCAGGAAACATTTTTTGTTTATAGCTCTTCAATTGCTCTTGTCAATCTTCATATTAAGAACACAGATAAGATTCCTCACAACATCGAGATATATCCTGTCCTCGAGCTCGGGAACGACTCATTGCTAATAAAAGGTTATGATGAAAAAAATAGCGCTTACATAACTAACCATTACGAATCGAAATACCGGTTGATAAGTTCACTTTATAAAAACGCACCATATCCAACTGATACGCGCGATTATTTTACTGCAAGTTTTACACCGTATTCGTATGGCGGTTATAAAGGTGGAATGGAAAATTTTTACATAACAATTAAAACAGATTTTTATGCAAAGAACAGAAATGATTCGTTAAATCATAAAGAAGAAGGATATGTAAACTTTGTTGCTCTTCATGGAAAGTTTTCACTTAAACCGGGAGAAGAAATTAGTGTAAAGTATTTCCGCGGATGGCAGGATCAAAATGAAGATCTTGATCCACTCTCTAAAAAAATTGAAGAACTGAAATCTGAACCACTTCAGAAATATGTTGATGAGAATGTTAAGCTCTTTTCAAAAATTCCAAGAATAAAATTTCAATCCGAAGATGAAAAACTGGTTTATCTAAGCTCATTCAATTTAGCGCGTGGATGTTTCTATCCTCCAACCGAAAAGACAAACTACAACTTCTACGTTTTCTCGCGTCAACCATTATGGGGGTGGGGACACGGTCATCAGGTTCTGCACGAATCATTGAGTATGCTTGCATACGCTTATCTCGATCCACAATCAGCACAGGGCTCTCAGTATGTTTATATGGAACAACAGCGCGATGATGGTTTGATCGCATATCGTCACGGTCCGCGCGGTTTACAGGATTATCCGCATTTCAGTAAAGTATTAAATCGTGATATGTCAACCACATCTGCTCCGTTTTTCAGCTGGATTAATTGGGAAATTTATAAAGTGAGCAAAGATAAAAAATTTCTTGTAGATGCTTATAAGAGCGGAGTTAAATACACAAACTGGCTTATTGAAAACCGGAACCTTGATAAGGACGGAACATTTGAATGGGGACCTTACGGAATAATTGAAAACGTCCGCGATTGGTATAACGCAGTATTTCAGGTTAGTGCTGAACGTTACCTTGATGTGGATAAGGAGGATATTTCGGACGAGCTGGAATGTCTTGACCTTACTCTGATGGTAATTAAAGAGATGCGTTCACTTTCTCAAATTGCAAGCGAACTTGGATTGGTTAACGAATCTAAGCAATGGGAAGAAAAAGCTGATGCAACATCAAAATTAGTAAATGAACTAATGTGGGATGGTGATAAGCAGTTTTATTTTTCGGTTGATAAGGTAAATCATAGTTTTAAGTTTATGACCCGTGATTTACGGCGCGAAGAAATAATAGGATTTCTTGCATTGTGGGCAGAAGCGGCGCCCAAAGAAAGAGCCGATTTGTTAGTAAAAAAATTACTTAATCCAGAAAAGTTCTGGAGGAAGTACGGTATTCCAACTCTTGCTGCTGATGATGAGTGGTACACTCCTTATGTTGATTACTGTTGCAAGTGGAATGGTCCCGTCTGGCTCTTATGGAATTACATGGTTCTTGATGGATTGAAGAAGTATAGATATAATGAAATTGCAGATCAGCTGGCTGATAAAATGATGCTTGCAGTTACAACTCAGTTGAAGAAAAATCATAATTTCTGGGAATCTTACAGTCCCGATAATGAAGTACTAAACTCGCCTCCGAATTATATTTGGGATTCTATAATGGCGAGGGTTTTGATTGAAAAATATGACAAAAGATAGAACGCAGATTATTATGATCAATTATGATAGATCATAATAATCATAAGTAGAATATATAGAGTAAAACTGGAAGCTCTGTAGGAGCGATATATAAGTAAGGGGGTAAACATGGCAAATACATATACACAACTTTATTTACATGTTGTGATAGTTGTTAAAGGTAGAGAAAATCTGATAACGTCTCACTTCCGGGATGACTTATACAAGTACATTTCTGGTATAATTACTAACAAGAATCAAAAGTTGTTGGCAATCGGCGGTATGCCGAATCATCTTCATCTCTTTGTAAGCTTGAACCCAGATATTAAGTTATCTGACATCTTGCGTGATATAAAAGCAAGTTCAAGTAAGTGGATAAATGAAAATAGATTTGTAAAAGGAAAATTTAACTGGCAAGTTGGTTATGGCGCGTTCTCCTATCCTAAATCGCAAAAAGATGTTGTGATTAAATATATACTAAATCAAGAGAAACACCATAACAAAAAATCATTCAGAGAAGAGTATATTGATATGCTTAAGAAGTATGAAGTTAATTACGATGAAAAATATTTGTTTAATTGGATTGAGTAAAGTTTATATCGCACCGATGGTGCTCTTTTCTTGAAATTTGGTTTTGAGATACTAAAGTTTAGCGCCTACGGCGCTTTGGGCAATTTTAATTTGTTGATATTTTTGAGTTAAAAATCCATAAATAGAGAAATAAACTTATTAAATTGTCCTATCGAGGCAATATATAAGTAAGCCCCGTAGGAGCGACATATTAGTAATTAGTAAGGAAGCGAAATAAAAGAAATCAAAGCTCCGTCAGGAGCGGAATTAATCAACTTAAAAGAAAAATAACCATGAAAAAAATTAAATCAATCATACTGTCTATGATATTAATATCAATTCCTCTTATGGCACAAACCACTAAATTTGATTTGATGCAAAACGATTTAACACTCACCCGTACCGCACAGCCGCATCAATATATGGATAAGATTGGTACGAAAGCCGCGCTCATGGGTTTTGAAAACGGATCATTCGAA
Source organism: uncultured Melioribacter sp. (assembly GCA_964510325.1). GTDB lineage: Bacteria > Bacteroidota > Ignavibacteria > Ignavibacteriales > Melioribacteraceae > DSXH01. The sequence goes on from CAZEBL010000073.1 coordinate 10,460, forward strand.
TTGTGGATCTGGCCATGGAAAGTACTGCGCTACTTCGATCTGCAATTTTTTGTAGGAACAACCACTCAGCCAATCCTTTCCAGAGATATCGTGCGGGAGATATCGGTTACACCCGAAGCAACAACAATTACTTATGTATATGAGTCATTCACTGTTAAAGAAATAATTTTCATTCCGTACAATAAACCTGGTGCAATAATTCTACTTGATGTATTCACAACAACTCCGCTTACAATCGTTCCCGGTTTTATGCCCGTTATGCAGCCGCAATGGCCGGCTGGAATCGGCGGACAATTCAGTTACTGGGATGATGGTGTTAAAGCTTATGTTATTTCCGAAGCTAAATGGAGAGGAATATTTTTATGCGGATCGCCATTAGCAGAACAAATGGCTGCTCCTCCAGCACACATGTTTGCCGATAATCCGATTCAATTTAAATTCACTGTGCAACCTAATAAGGCAAGCGAAAATTTTTATCCGATTGTAATTGCCGGAAGCCCTGTTAGTACAAAATATGATTCAGTAAAGGCACTATATAAGGATTTAACTTCGAACATAGAAAAGTATTATAGAGAAACACAGAACTATTATAAAACTCTCCGCGAGTCAACTGTTCAAGTTGAAACGCCTGATAAAAAATTTAACCTTGCATTTGAATTTGGTAAAGTTGCTTTAAGAAATCTTATGGTCGATAATCCAACACTGGGAAAAGGAATGGTTGCCGGTTATGGACTTAGTGGCGGTGGAGGGAGACCTGGATTTTCCTGGTACTTTGGCGGGGATGCTTTTATTAATTCGCTGGCAATTAATAGTTATGGAGATTATCAAACGGTTAAAGATGCATTACAGTTTACTCAAAAGTGGCAACGTCAGGAAAATTTTCCCATCCGGAAAAAATCTAAAGATGAAAAACCATCCGACATTGGTAAAATGGCTCATGAACTTTCCCAGAGCGATGGTCTGATTGATTGGTGGAATGATTATCATTATGGATATAATCACGCTGATACAACCCCGTGGTACCTGGTTGCCGTTGGAAATTATTTCAGAAAGACAGGTGATATTGACTTCATTAAAAAAAGCTGGAAGTCGATTGTTCAAGCTTACAAATGGTGTTTAAGTAAAGATAGCAATGGAGATGGACTGATGGATCTTCAAGGTGCCGGACTCGGTGTTCTTGAATTTGGCGCACTTGTTAGAATAAATAATGATATGTACACTCAAGGATTGTGGACCCAAGGAATTAAAGAAGTTAATCTTATGGCAAATTATGTTGGTGATAAAGAAATTAAAAAAGCATCGGCGGACTTATTACCTAAAGCAATCAACTCTCTTGAGAAAATTTTCTGGATGGAAGACCTCGGTTATTACAGTTTTGGTGCAAGCGACGACGGCAATCAGGTGCGCGATAAAAATATCTTTCCAACTTCAATAATGATATTTGATTTGTTGGATAAAACAAGATGTGAGCGCTCAGTAAAAAATTTTAACGAGAGTGATCTGATTACCGACTGGGGTGTTCGTAACCTCTCAAATAAATCCTCATTGTATGAGCCGACAAATTATAATTATGGAACAGTATGGGGATTCAATTCGCTATTTGCAAATGCAGCACAATATAAATATCATAATAATCTTCAGGCATTTTCGCTCCTTCGCAAAACATATCAGCATGCATTTGATTATGGACTTGGTATTTTTCCGGAAGTTTTCTCCGGTGACATCAATACAAAACTTGGCGAAGCATATCATAATCAGGGCTTTTGCACCAGCGGTTATGTTTTCCCC
>CAZEBL010000074.1:0-11869 GCA_964510325.1 uncultured Melioribacter sp.
TATCTGAAGATATAATTGATGATGCTGTAGAAAATCTTAAAAGGGAAACTCAAACAATAAATGTTTCTGAAACCTGGACATTATCTAATATTAGAATAAAAATTCCAACCGAGAAATGGTATATCAACGATATATTTAACAATCTTAGTTTCGGATTTAATTATAATAAAACTGCCGGTAGATCACCAACTGTTGAAACGAGCAATAGCTGGATCTGGAATGCTAATGCTAATTATACAGTTGCACTTAGTAGAGATCTATATTTCAAACCATTGGATATTCCTTTAATAGGAGATTTCATTGGCCTCTTCTCAGACTATAAAGATGTAAAAGTTTATTTTGCACCGCAATCAATCACAGGTTCTATAACAGCGAGCAGGAAAAGAAGCTTTACACAAAACCGAGTTTTAGGTACTAAGCCGAATATCACAAGGGATTTTACTTCAACAAGAGGTGCCGGATTTAACTGGGCATTTACCGAAGGAGGATTTTTAAATTTATCTCTTGCTTATAATTTTGATATCTCATCTACACTTGCTTATTTACTAACGGTAGAAAATCTTGAAAGATCCGAAGGTGAAATATGGAACGATATTTTTGGCGGCGCATACTTCGGGCGAGATTTTAGTTACAAGCAGAGTTTTGATTTACGTGCAAATCCAAAATTACCTTCTATATGGGATTTGAGCCGTTACCTTAGTTTTAATACTTCATATTCTGCATCTTATAGCTGGCAGAATAATTTTCAGCAGGAAGAACTTGGAAGAAGCGCAGGTTATTCAAACAGATTTTCTGCGAGTTTAAATATTCGATTAAAATCTATTTTTGCACCATTATTTCAGGAAACTACTCCCGCACCTCAAATTCAACAACCACAGGAAGGTGGTAGAGGAGGAAGAAGAAGTCAAACTCAAAGAACTGGAACGGAAGAAAATAGACAGGTTCCTGTTACCCGCGAAGTTAAAAGAGTTGGCGAGGTTCCCCCGGATACTGCGATTGTAAGAGATACTATTGCTGTTAAAGATTCTAATATTGTTTTAGATGAAGAACTGGAAGTAAAAGAAGAAGGACCAAGCACATTAGATAAAAGTCTAGAAATTATTAAGTATGGGTTTAAGTGGTTGCTCCTTGATTATGATCAAATCTCAGTGAACTTTTCGCAGAACAGCACATATTCGGGTGGTGGTCTGCAAGGTGAGGGAACAGGATTTAATAATTTCTGGGGAGTAAAACAATCACCTTCAAAAGGTCCGTCAAGATTGTTTATGCTCGGTTTATCAAATGATATTGGGCCAAGAGCAGTCAACGGAAATCTGATGGATAGTTATTCTCACAAGAATGACCTCGATTTCAAAACTTCCCGTCCATTGTGGGAAGGGGCTCAAATTGATATTAACTGGAAAGTCGGTTGGGGCATTACTAAAAATATTAATATGCAGACCGATGAATTTGGTAATGTTAAAATAACTAATTTAGTTTCTACTGGAACAATCGACAGATCATTCTTAACATTACCACCGGTATTCTTCTTATCGTTCCTTGATAATGGAATTAAAAAAGTTAGTAATCTATATGATAAAAAAGCAGCTGACCCAAATGCAAATCTTGCAAATGCTTTTGTAGAAGGGTTCGAAACAATTTCTTTTATCTCTAAAATACCTTTGATTTCTAAAATTTCTAAATATATTCCGCGTCCAAACTGGAATTTGAATTGGACAGGATTGGAAAAGTATTCTATTTTTAGTTTTGCTAAGCGCGTTACCTTGCAGCATGCATATACTTCCAACTACAGTGAAGGATGGAAAATTAATCCGGATGGATTACAGGAAGTCCAATCCCAAAGAATTGATTACGGATTCCAGCCGTTAATTGGAATGACATTACAGTTCGAAAATCTTTTCGGGGGAAATTTCCAGAGTACTGTAAGGTTTTCTACAAAATCTGCATTCAGTCTCGGGGCTTCAACAAGAAATATTACTGAGTCGTTTAATCGTGATATTAATATCTCTGCAACTTATACAAAATCAGGTTTTGAATTACCTTTATTCGGAATATCATTAAAGAACGATCTCGAAATTTCATTATCATATACAAGTGGAAAATCATCCAGTCTTATTTACGAAATGGATAATTTTAAGGAAGAAGGTAAACCACAGGAAGGGAAGACAAACACAACAATCGAACCAAGAATAAAATATGTAATGAGTTCGAGGGTAACTTTAACAATCTTTTACAGAAGAACTAGTATCGATCCGGAAGGAGCTTCGAGATTAATACCAACCGTTACAAACGAAGCTGGGATTGACCTTCATATAGCCATTCAGTAAAATTGAACATTATCTTCAGGATAAAATGAAAAGAAACAGAATTTTGTGGGTTGATGACGAAATTGAATTACTCCGTTCGCACATCATTTTTTTAAATGAAAAAGGATATGATGTTGATACTGTTACTAACGGTGAAGATGCAATTACGGAAGTAAGAAATAATTCCTTCGACCTGATTTTTTTGGATGAAATGATGCCGGGATTGGGCGGGCTTGAAACACTTGCCCAAATAAAAGAAATCTCGCCTAATATTCCTGTTGTGATGATTACAAAAAGTGAAGAAGAATCCCTAATGCACGATGCAATTGGTAGCAAGATTAGCGATTATCTTATTAAACCGGTTGTCCCATCACAGGTATTGATGGTTTGTAAAAAACTTCTTGAAAGTAAAAAAATTTCCGTTGAGTATGTTGCTAAAGATTACCTGAATGATTTCAGGGAAATTTCAAATCAACTTTTATCAGGGCCCGATTTTGAAGAGTGGATTGAAATCTATCTTAAACTTGTAAATTGGGATATGGAACTTGATATACATCCGGAAATAAATTTACGTCAAACTCTTGTAGAACAAAAGAAAGAATGTAACCAGGAATTTTCTAAATTCGTTGAAAAAGAATATAAAAAATGGATCAATTCTGTTGGTTATGAAAATTCTCCTGTACTTTCAACAAACGTAACTGAAAAATATGTGCTGCCGCAGTTGAACAAATTTAATGGACCTTTATTCTACTTTGTTATTGATTGTTTACGTCTAGACCAGTGGCTCCTTATGGAAAAACATCTGATAAGTTTATTTAATATTCAGAAAGATTATTATTATTCAATACTACCAACGGCAACTCCTTATTCCCGTAATGCACTTTTTGCCGGATTATTCCCCTCTGAAATTGAAAAACAATATCCAGATCTATGGGAATCGATGAGTGATGATGAAAATAGTATGAATAAATATGAGAAGGATTTATTACAGTTGTTGTTGACTAGAAAAAAAATTCATCTCAATAATGAATTGAAATACGTTAAGATAATTGATCCTGATGTTGGGCGATCATTTGAACAGAATATACTTTCTCACAAAAAAACACATTTCATGGCGGTGGTTGTAAATTTTCTTGATATGATTGCACATGGTAGGTCAGATTCGCAAATACTAAAAGAAATTGCACCGGATGAATCGGCGTATCGTTCGTTAACTAACAGCTGGTTTCAGCATTCTTACCTGTTAAATGTATTCAGAGCAATTGCTACTATTCCCAAAGCAAAGGTAATTGTTACAACCGACCACGGAAGTATTAGGGCAATTCGCGGAGCAAAGGTTCTGGGTGATAAAGAAGCTTCATCGAATTTAAGATTCAAGTTCGGTAGAAATTTAAAGGTGGATGAAAAAAACGCAATTTTTATTAAGCAACCTTCGGATTATAAACTTCCTAAACATAGTGTAGCTGTCAGTTATATTATTGCTAAGGAGGATTATTATTTCATCTACCCGACGGATTACCATAAATATCTGAGTTACTATAAAGATAGTTTTCAGCACGGTGGTATTTCAATGGAGGAAGTGATTCTTCCAGTAATTACAATGGAGAGCAAAGTTTGATAAACCTCCCTTTCGAAATTATTGTTGAAAGTGAAATTGAAACTGAAAATGTAGCGAAATCATTTTCAGAAAATGTTTTACCCGGTGATATTATTCTTTTAACAGGAAATCTGGGAAGTGGTAAAACCTTTTTTGTTAGAAGTGTTTGCTCGGCTTTTGGAATATCTAATGTATCAAGCCCAAGCTTTGCTATTGTAAACGAATATGAAGGAAATAAGAAAGTTTATCATTTCGATTTCTACAGGATTAAAAATCTAAATGAATTATATGATATCGGGATTGATGATTATATTAATGAAGTGAATGTTATAAAATTTATTGAATGGGCGGATTTGTGGAAGGAAGTTATTCCACAGCATCATTATAACGTACAAATAAATTTGATTGATTCCTTTAAGAGAAAAATAACTATTACAAAATTATGAATACTGGTTTGCCAATATTAGGAATTGAAACTTCAGGTGAACTGTGCAGTGTTGCTCTAATGGTTAACGAAAAGAATTTCTATCAGTTTAATATTCTGGAAAAACATATACATTCAAAGAAAATAATTAACCTTATTGATCTGTTATTAAAAGAAGCTGATATTGAACTTGCAAATTTATCTCACATTGCTGTATCTATTGGTCCTGGCTCATTTACTGGATTAAGAATTGGACTTACTACTGCAAAGGGAATTGGTTTTGGAAGTAATCTTCCTATTGTCCCGGTTCCGACTTTTGATGCAATGGCTCTTCAGGTTTCGGAGTTTATCCCGGATAACTCTAACTTTGCAATTGTTAAGAATGCAAGTATGGAGGATCTATATTTTGCAAGGTATAGTTACGATGGAAGAGTAATACGTACTATTAATGAATTATCATTGATGAAAAAAAATCAAGTCGAACAAATAATTACATCCCAAGAGTTAGTTTTTAGTGATGTAGATCTTAATATTTCTTATAAAAAAGTAATTGGACCCGATGCTTATAATATTTGTAGATATTCTTATTTATTTGGGAAGGATTTATTAACTTTTAAGTACGATTATTTAGAACCATTTTACTTAAAACAGTTTTTAACCAGGGTAAAAAAATGAAAAAGGTGTTTTTTATATTTTTCCTTATTGCCGTATCAGTTATCTCGGCTCAGCAATCAGTCCCTAAAATAGTATCAACAAATCCCGAACATAATTTCGGAGAAATTCTTGAAGGTCAGGTTGTATCTCATACATACGAAATTGTTAATACAGGTAATGCCGATCTTAAGATTGATAAGGTTCAGGCATCCTGTGGATGTACAGCAGCTCAACCTGCTAAAAAACTTCTGAAGCCGGGTGAAAAAACTACAATAAAAGTTGAATTCGATTCGAGTAATAGAATGGGTTTTCAGCAGAAATATGTATACGTATTTTCAAATGATCCTGATTTACCTCAATTAAGACTCTCATTCTCGGCATTAATTGTTGACAAGATCAGTAATCCAACCGGCAAAGTTCCAAAAATGAAATTAGAAAAGAATCAGATCGATTTTGGAACAGTTGAAGAGGGCAAAATTCAATTAGCAAAAATTGTCTTCCAAAATGTTGGAAGCGGTACACTTGAAATTACCGACATTAAATCAACATGTGATTGTACAACTACTTTATTAAGTAGTAAAAAACTTGCACCCGGAGAATCGGGCACATTAAGAATAGAACTTGATACTGCTGACCGATCTGGTAAATTAACAAGAACAGTTATGTTGTTAACAAATGATCCAACCGAACCCCGTCACATAATTACTTTATTTGCTAATATCGAGAAGAAAAAATAAATGGGATGGTTTAAAAGAAATAAAGAAAATATTTCTCCTGAAAGTAAGAAGTCGGATATCCCCGATGGTCAGTGGGCTAAATGCGAAGAGTGCGGAGAAATAATTCATAATAAACAATTGGAAGTAAATATCTGGGTCTGTCCAAAATGTAATTATCATTTCAGGATTGGAAGTGAACAATATATATCAATATTGTTTGATAAGAGCAGTTTTAAAGAATATGATAAAAAAATGAAATCCGGCGACCCTCTGGATTTTACTGATACAAAAAAATATTCGGATAGAATAAACGCGACAATAAAAAAAACCGGAATGAATGATGCAGTAAGAACCGGAACAGGAAAGATTGATAATAAGAAAACTGCGTTTGCTTGTATGGATTTTGGTTTTATCGGCGGTAGTATGGGCTCTGTTGTTGGAGAAAAAATTGCAAGAATTATTGATGTCGCATATGAGGAAAAAATTCCTCTAATAATTATAAGTCAGAGTGGTGGAGCAAGAATGATGGAAGGAGCTTTTTCACTTATGCAAATGGGTAAAACAAGTTCACGCCTTGCTCGACTTGCCGATGCAAAAATTCCTTTCATCTCAATATTAGCCGATCCTACAACCGGTGGTGTAACTGCAAGTTATGCTATGCTTGGTGATGTTATAATAGCTGAACCTAAAGCATTAATTGGATTTGCGGGTCCACGTGTTATTAAACAGACTATTGGTAAAGATCTTCCGCAAGGATTTCAACGCTCAGAATTTTTATTAGAAAATGGTTTTGTCGATTTTATTGTAAACAGGAAACAATTGAAAGAAAAGGTCTCTCAATTAATTGATTATTTAACATAATCACTTACGGAATTTTTTTGCAAGGTTACTTAGTATTTCTAAAGTATAATTTACTTCCTTAAAAGAATTATCTGCAGAAAATGAAAATCTGATTGTCCCGCGCGCATCCTCTTCAGGGTACCCAGTAGCTAAAATTACATGAGACGGCTTTATTGTTCCGGATGTACAAGCCGCACCATTCGATGCTGCAATTCCATGGATATCCAAAAACATTAACATTGCCTCTGAATCATTCTGGTAATATTGAGAAAGGAAGGTAATACTTAAAATGTAAGGAAATGCGTCCACGCCACCGTTTATTTTTATCCCTTTATTATCAATCATTTTAATCCCCTCAAGGAATGATTTTCTCAGGTTTTTAACGTGATTAAAATAATACTCCATATTTAATTCGGATATCCTAATTGCTTCTGCAAAACCGGAGATCGCGGCAACATTTTCTGTTCCACCTCTTCTATTTCGTTCCTGAGACCCACCTAAAATTAAAGGGTTAACTGGTGTTCCACTTTTAATATAAGCAAAACCAACCCCTTTAGGACCATTAATTTTATGTGCAGAGGCAGTAAGTGAATCGAGATTTAATTCATTTACATTAATTGCAATTTTCCCGAAACTTTGAACCGCATCTGAATGAAAATAGGAATTTGTACGATGTGCATAGGTTGCTAAATCTTTGATGTTGTTAATTGATCCTGTCTCATTGTTAATATGAATGACTGAAACGAGAGATGTAAAACCATCTAACAAATTTTTATAGTTCTCATTTACAACTTTAGTTGAATGATCTACCGGTACAACACGTGTCGATAATCCGCTATTTTTCAACTCAATAGCTGAATCAATAATACTATGGTGATCTGCACTCGAAACTAATATCGAGTTTCGTTTTCTTTCAATAAAATCGGCTCTCGTAATGCCACTAATAATAAAATTATTTGCTTCAGTTCCACCGCTTGTAAAATATATTTCACTCGCATTAGCTCCTATAAAATTTGCAATTAATTCTCTTGCTTCTTCAACTAATACTCGTGCTTTTCTTCCGAATGAGTGGATTGATGATGGATTCCCATACTCACTTGATAAATATGGGATCATAGCTTCAATTACTTTTGGGTGGGGACGTGTAGTTGCAGCATTATCAAAATAAACTTTCATTTGTAGTAATATCCTTTCATTCTCATCTCAAACTTACATCACCAAAGTGAATCTTCTCTAATTTGTCTGCAATTTTTAATACTAAAAAACCATTTTCATCAATATCATTAAAGACGCCCGACTTCTGTTTGTCGCCTTCAATAATTTTTATTCTTTCTCCAATCATTTTGCATCTATTACGCCAATCATTCAAAATTTTTTCCGGTTCCTTTTTCCATATCTCCAACATATCTTCAAAAAGATTAAGAATTTCGCTTAATAATCTTTCTCTGCTTACAATTTCTTTAAATTCTTTTCTAATAGATGTAGGTTGAATATCAAACTTTCCGGGAAAATTTGGTTGATTTACATTTATACCGATACCAACCACAACTCTGTTTATTTTATTTCCTTTAGATGTGGACTCAAGCAAAATACCGGCAATTTTTTTCTTTTCAACAAGAACATCGTTCGGCCATTTTAATTCTACATTCAATTGGAATAGATTTTCCAATGCTTGTGCAACTACTAATGATGAACCCAAATTAACTAAATTGATTTTGTGTTCTTTTAGATCATTCTTAATAAGAATTGAAAATGTAAGATTCTGGCCTGCATTACTCACCCATGTTCTATCTTTTCTTCCTCTCCCTTTTGTCTGAAACTCTCCGAATAAAACTGTTCCATGTTGATTAAATTCTTTGCTATTTAATAGAACAAAATTAGTGGACTCAACTTCATCGCTATAAATGAAATTTCGCCCTATTACCTCGGTGTCTAACTTAATGTCAAATTCTTCAATATTGAACACGGTTCCTCCAAACTTTTGATAAATATTCAGTTTTTCTGCCAAAGAATCAGTAATTGGCTGCCAATTAGTCAAGCATGTTGACAGACAACTATATTCTTAAATACTTGCTAATCTGTTAACTTATTATATTTCATACACTTAATGGTTCAAACACTATTTGGCACAATGGTTGTTATAATAGTGTCAAAAACTAAAAAGGAGGTTAATATGACACTCATTAAATTTGAACCCTTAAGAGAAATTGAAAGTATCCATGATAGAATTCAGAGATACTTTGATGATTTTGCAAATTTCGGGTTTACATTTACCGATAACTTTAATCCTCGTATTGATATTTCCGAAGATGAAAAATCTTTCAATGTAATTGCTGAAATTCCCGGAATCAAAAAAGATAATTTAAAAATTACATTGCAAGATAACATTTTGACAATTGAAGGGGAAAAGAAAAAAGAGGAAGAAGTAAAAGAAAAAAATTATTACAGAACCGAAAGAGTATTTGGAAATTTTAAGAGATGTTTTACATTGCCTTCAGAAGTTGATTCCGAAAATGTTGATGCAAAATTTGAAGATGGAATTCTTAAGGTAAATCTTAAGAAGTTAGAACCAAAACCGAAAAATGAAAAAGTAATAGAGCTGAAGTAATTGCTTCAGCTCTTTCACATTTAACAATATAACAGAAAGAGGAAAAAATGGGAAAAATTATAGGAATTGATTTAGGTACTACAAATTCTTGCGTTGCAGTAATGGAAGGCAATGAACCGGTTGTAATTCCAAACTCAGAAGGTGGTAGAACAACTCCTTCAATTGTTGCATTTACTAAGACTGGAGAAAGATTAGTCGGGCAACCTGCTAAAAGACAAGCTGTAACTAATCCCAGAAATACTATCTTTTCTATCAAACGTTTTATGGGTAGAAGACTTGATGAAGTAGATGCTGAAACAAAAGAAGTCCCTTATGAAGTCGTTGGTGGAGATAATGGGTCTGCTCGAGTAAAAATTACAGATAGACTTTATTCACCTCCAGAAATTTCTGCAATGATTTTGCAAAAAATGAAAAAGACCGCAGAAGATTACCTTGGGCAGGAAGTTACTGAAGCAGTTATAACTGTACCGGCATACTTTAATGATGCTCAGAGACAAGCAACCAAAGATGCCGGAGAGATAGCAGGTTTAAAAGTTAAAAGAATTATTAATGAACCTACTGCGGCTGCTCTTGCTTATGGTTTGGATAAAAAACATAAAGATCAAACAGTTGCTGTTTATGATCTTGGTGGAGGTACATTCGATATTTCAATTCTTCAGATTGGTGAAGGTGTTTTCGAAGTTAAATCTACCAATGGTGATACTCACCTTGGTGGTGACGATTTTGATCAACGGTTAATAGATTTTCTTGCAGATGAATTTAAGAAACAGGAAGGAATTGATTTAAGAAAAGATCCTATGGCTCTTCAAAGATTAAAAGAAGCCGCAGAAAAAGCTAAAATTGAACTTTCATCTTCAATTCAGACAGATGTAAATCTTCCGTTTATAACAGCAACGCAAGATGGTCCAAAGCACTTGAATATTACTATTACTCGTTCCAGGTTCGAACAATTGGTAGATGATCTTTTCCAGAGAACAATTGGTCCTTGCGAAAAAGCTATTAAAGATGCAGGATTAAGTGCTTCACAAATTGATGAAGTTATTCTTGTCGGCGGTTCTACAAGAATACCTAAAGTTCAGGAGATTGTTAAACAAATATTTGGTAAAGAACCACATAAAGGTGTTAATCCTGATGAAGTAGTTGCCGTAGGTGCTGCTATTCAAGGTGGTGTGTTAGCTGGTGATGTAAAAGATGTTTTATTACTTGATGTCACTCCGCTTTCACTTGGTATTGAAACTCTTGGCGGGGTAATGACAGTTTTAATTCCCTCAAATACTACAATACCAACAAGAAAAAGTGAGGTCTTTTCAACTGCTTCAGATAATCAACCTTCAGTTGAAATTCACATTCTTCAAGGTGAACGACCAATGGCAGCTGATAATAGAACATTGGGTAGATTCCACCTAGATGGAATTCCACCGGCTCCTCGCGGAATTCCTCAAATAGAAGTTTCATTTGATATTGATGCAAATGGAATCTTAAATGTTTTTGCAAAAGATAAAGCTACAAATAAAGAACAAAGTATTAGAATTACTTCGTCGAGCGGACTTTCTAAAGATGAAGTTGAAAAAATGAAACAGCAAGCTAAAGAACATGCTGCAGAAGATAAGAAAAAGAAAGAAGCTGTTGAGATTAGAAATAATGCAGATAATTTAGTTTTCCAGACAAAGAAACAAATCCAGGAACTTGGAGATAAAATGCCAGCAGATGCAAAGAGCCGACTTGAAAGCGAAATCTCTAAAGTTGAAGATGCATTGACAACAAATGATTCCAATCTTATTAAATCTGCTACTGATGGTTTAACCAAAGTTTGGAATGAAGTTGCACAAAATCTATATCAACAGCCAGGATCTGCTGGTCAACAAACTGCAGAACAACACCCGCATGCTGAAGAGCAGACTTCACATAAGAAAGATGATAAAGAAGTTCAGGACGCTTCTTATGAAGTAGTTGATGACGATAAAAAATAAGTTTCAAACAAAGTAAGGAGATAAATATGGTACAAAATAAAGAAGCAGTAGAAGTAAGACCCTCAAGAAGCTGGGATGAAGCTTTAGAGAAAGAATCATGGATTGCTCCATCAATTGATATCTATGAAACAGCAGATGATTATTTCTTATCAGCTTATTTGCCCGGTGTAACTAAAGAGAATGTTAAAATTAAACTCGAAGATGGTAATCTTGTTATTATGGGTCGTATAGAATATGAAACATTGATTAACCGTAAATACGTTCTTAAAGAAATGGAGATTGGAAATTTCTATCGTAGATTCAAAATATCAGATAGTATTGATGAATCGAAAGTTGATGCAAAACTTGAAAATGGAATTCTTCAAGTAAAACTTCCAAAACATGAAAGAATAAAACCAAAAACAATAGAAATAAAGTAAAAAAACAAAACCCCGACTAAAATCGGGGTTTTTTGTGGGCCCAGAAGGACTTGAACCTCCGACCCGCTGATTATGAGTCAGCTGCTCTAACCAACTGAGCTATGGGCCCATAAAAAGTGATGCAAAAATAGTAGTTTCATTTTTCCTATGCAAATTGCTATCAGTTTTTCGATAAATAAATAATATATGTCTGTTTGTTATTTAATTTTTACTTCTATTTCAATTAAATATTGCAATAATTAACAAAAAAAGATTATATTTGCACTCAATTTTGCCGGGGTGGCGGAATTGGTAGACGCACAGGACTTAAAATCCTGTGGGTGTTTACACCCGTG
>CAZEBL010000075.1:0-11774 GCA_964510325.1 uncultured Melioribacter sp.
TAGCATTTACAGTAGTCAGTAAGGTTGGTGTGCCAGAGGTAGTAACTTTTCTATAAATAGTATATTGAGTAACATCTGTATTATCGAGCGGGTATTTAGACCATGTTACTTTAACAGGCTGCCCTTCTTCATTGGTATTGAATGAAAGGTTTCGGTAACCGTTAACCGGCTTTCCTTTTAAGTAAGCAGTATATGTTTTATTATCATTAGGAGTTGGATTTACTGAAGCGCTTGTTCCAAGACTTTCACTCCAATAATCTAGTGTAAGATAGATATAATTGATTGTCTGATCCAAGGCTTCAGCCGAAATAGAAAATCCTTCGGTGACTAAATTATCAACAGATGGTGAACTAACCTGGTTATTCCTTACTTTTATCACTCCACCAGTACTTCCAGAACCACCATAATAATTACGAAATGTTACCTTAAATTCTTTTTTAAATTCGGCTACAGCAGAGAAATCCATAACAGAGTTTAATATTCGAGTTAAACTAACATTATTATCACTCCACCTATACCATAGTCTTTTGTAACCATCAGTTGGTGTCTGGTTATCAATTGCAGTAATTGTGTGGGGGAATGTTGTAGCTTCCCTTGTTCTAGGAATACCATCTATGGGTATATTTATTTCTTTGAGATTATTGATCCACATATCTCCACTGGCAAAGTTATTCTTCAACAGAATAGAATAATCAGTCCATGTGTATGGTCCGTAAAAATTAAATCCTCCGCTAGACATATAAACAGACATTTCCCCATCTTCGTATTGAAAAGCTATATCATAAATATCTCCACCAGTTCTCTCAATTTTTATGAATTTATTTGCGATTCTAATAATATAATCGCCAACTGGCAGTGGACTACAGATAGCATTGCATGTATTGGAATCGGCTTCAATCCAATCAAATGCACCATTATATAGTGTACCTAATCCACAACCCCCAGGATTTGAATGTGTGGCTGTTGATACTACAAGGTCGTAGTTTCTTGAAGTTGTGTTAAACAAATAAATTCTTACAGACTCTGAATAAAAACTCCCTTGATTTCATGTTCTAAAACCTACTTCCCATGTAGTCGCTTCTAAACATATCGAAGTCAATAAGAGTAAGATTATAAATTGTTTCATGGCAATCTCCTTTTTTATTACTTTAAAAAAGCAAATAAAAAGGGGTAATCCCCAACAAATAAGTGTTCAAACTAATTTGTTATTATTTGCATCCTTGAGGGCGGTGGCTCTAACACCGCCTTCAGCTTATTTATTTCACTCTTGTAGTTAAATTGTTTTGTCCCAACCCAATATTATTTACCCCTAAAAACTATTGTCTTCATAGGCCACTGATCGGTTTTGTTTGCCAGTAGTAAAATTTCTTTTCCATCTGTCCATGCATCATTAATATGTAATCCTTCGTCCGGTTTAAAAAATCTTTCCAGTTTTGTCCAGTTTGATCCATTATAAAAGAACACATTTCCAAATTCACCAACCGCTAAGCTATAATTTTTTTTATACGAATAAACTGATATAAAACTATAAGGAAGATTTATTTCGTGATTCCATTGAGAACCATTATACTTCCAAACACCCAAGTCACCGTAAGAAAACAATTCACCTTCTTTACTTAAATACAAACCCCTGTTTCCAAACTTTACATTTGATGATGGATTTTCTACATACATAGAATCTATGATTGTCCAACTTCCAATGTTTCCTTTTATAAAATAATGTATGTATCTTTTACGGGGAGCGTCATATATGTATGCTGTTAAATAAGCTATATTATTTATTAATACCACACCGTTAAGAAAATACGAAGAACCTTTTGGAACATTGACTCTGACATAATCTCTCTTCCATGTTGAGCCGTTATAGTTAAATATTATGCCACTGTCTCCCACTGCCCAGATATTATTTTCACTACTACCACCCAATCTAATTATTCTGCCATAACCATCTAAATTATGTAACTTCCAAATTGAACCATTATATTGTATGACACAATTTTTTCTCAGAACGCCTCCATTTAGTGAATAACCTAAAAATCCATAGACCCAAATACTTATTTCTGAAAATCCTGTTATTCCTATAACATTATAAGGTCCTAATTGGTCAACATAGTCAATATAATTCCATTGAATACCATTATAGCGCCAAATTTGTGCTCTACTGTCTGAATGTCCCCCTAAATAAATATTGTCTGATGAACTTGCATAAAGATTCTTCATTAGTGTTTGAAGAGTATTTGGCAATGGGTTATTGATTGTATCTGCAGTCCATGTCATTTCTCTTGGGTCTTTTAAAACTTCTTCCTTGGGAGGCGTGATTGTTTCGCTGCAAGAAATTATGCCCACGAAAATTAAAAGAGTAAGATTGACAGAAATAAATTTCGTAATTGTGTGTGTAAAAGAATTTAAGATAGGACTTGCAGAAAAAAATGATTTTACAATTCTCATATTCCCCCACAAAATAATTAAATAAAATATGCCGGCAGTTGAAGGAAGAACAAATTAATATACTTTTAGTTCACAGCGATAATATACAAAAAAAAAAAAAATCAAAACTACAAGAAAATAAATTAAACATAATAAAAAAGTTGACGAAGTTTATCATTATTACAAGCCTAATAAACCTTTGATGTTAGTTATTCATTGAGCTAAAGACTAATGACTGCTTAAAGAAACGGTAGCTGCCAACATTTTAGTATAACCAAAGTAAATCTAAACAAATAAGGAATTTGATCAATTTTTTTTTGTAAATTGGCACACAATCAATCCACTAAATATTTACAAACCTAACAGAGGGGTAGATATGGAAGAAACAACAAACCAGGAAGCTCCAAAAATGTCTCAAACCGAAGAAGAAGAACTTGAATTAAGTCATACCGATAAGCTGGTCGGTGTATTTTCTGAACCGGGTAATACATTTGCAAAGATGGCTAAAACCGGTCCCAAAACAACCGACTGGATAATTCCGATTCTGGTTGTAATTGTTGTTGCAATTCTTTCAAATATTGTAATGATGAGTAATCCTGTTATTAAGCTTTCAATACAGGAAAAGCAGATGGCTCAATTTGAAAAGCAGATGGATGAAGCTGTTGCAAAAGGACAAATGACAGAAGCTCAGAAAGAAGAGCAACTGGATACAATTCGTGAAAGAATGGATCAGGGAATGGGAGCAAATATTATTTTCAGTGTAATTGGAATTGTTCTCTTCACATTCATTTCATTCTTTGTTGTATCAGGGGTATTTTATTTATTTACGAAGTTTGCTCTTAAAGGTGCCGGGACTTATAAAGAAGCAATGTCTGCTTATGGACTTCCGCATTATGTAATTGTAATACAGATTATTGTGATGGTTATAGTTGCTCTTGTGATGAACAAATTTTTCTCCGGCTTAAGCGTTGGTGAATTTATGGATGCCGATAAATCAACCTTAACAGGATTTTTATTAAACAAGGTCGATATTTTCTCAATCTGGTTTTATGCACTTGTAAGTATCGGTTATGCCAAGATGTTTAAATCTGAAGACACAGGAAAGTATTTCGCATTAATATTCGGTATATGGATTGGATTTGGTCTCTTAATGTTTTTCCTTGCCCAGGCGCTGCCATTCTTAAAGTGGTTCGGATTCTAAAATCAAAAAATAAATCCCTCTGTAACAAGAGGGATTTTTCATTTATAAGATACTTTGCGGATCAATATCTAAAATAATCTTCACATCCTTAAACCTGGATTTCTGATTGAACTCGATGTAAGAATTAAGAAGTGCATTCCTTAATAGTTTTCCGGACGGATCTACTTTTTTACTACTCTTAATTAAAATGTTAAACCGGTAATTTCCTTTTATCTTGTAAATTACAGCTTCGGTCGGAGGGGATACTTTCAATCCTTTAGAATATTTTTTTAAGATGATTGCAATTTCATTAATTGCTCCCCGCGCTCTGTCTTCCTTTTCGTCCTTTATTTCAATTAATCCTAATCGTGTAAAAGGGGGATACTCTCCTTTTTCCCGAAGATCAATTTCTTTTTCATAAAATCCTTTATAGTTGTTCTCAACTACTTTCTGCAGAACAAAATTTTTTGAATTCTGAGTTTGTATTATCACTTCACCTTTTTTATCGGCTCTTCCGGCACGACCGGATACCTGTGTTAATAGTTGAAAGGTTCTCTCGTCGGCACGGAAGTCGGGTATCCATAAAGTTGTTTCAGCAGATATAACCCCAACCAATGTAACATTCGAAAAATCGAGTCCCTTAGAAACCATTTGAGTCCCTACAAGAATATTTATCTCGCCGTTTCTAAAACTATTAAGTATCTCGCTCAATTTTCCTTTTCTTGTAATTGCATCAGAATCAACGCGTTCAATTTTAGCACTGGAAAAGTAGAACTCCAGTTCATCTTCAACGCGCTGTGTGCCGGTTCCAAAAAATTTCAGTTCTATAGAGCCGCATACGGGACAAGCTTTAGGAACATGTTTAACAATTCCGCAATAATGGCACTGAAGAATATTTTTGTTGAGATGATGAACCATTGGAACAGAACAATCGTCGCACGTTATTATTTCGCCACAATCATTACAAAAAACCTGGGTAGCAAAACCGCGGCGGTTCTGCAGAATTATAACACTCTCTTTCTTATTCAGCTTATCATTAATTTCTTCCAGAAGAGTTTTAGAAAAAACTCCTTCCATTCTCTTCTTCTTTTTTTCAATAGTAACATCAATCAGTTTTATGTCGGGCAGTTTCGCATTGTCGATTCGTTCCGGTAATTCCAATAGAATGTGTTTACCGCTTAATGCATTGTGCATGCTTTCAAGTGATGGAGTTGCAGAACCAAGCAGTACCGGGCAGTTGCTAAGTTTACCTCTTACAATTGCTGCATCCCGTGCATTGTATTTTGGTACGATATCCTGTTGTTTGTAACTTTGATCATGTTCTTCATCCACTACAATTAGACCAATATTCTTAAGAGGTGTAAAAAGAGCCGAGCGCGGACCAATAGCCACTTTATACTTTCCGGAGATAAATCCCCGCCATGTATCATACCTTTCGCCCAACGACATTCTGCTGTGCATTACGGCTATAACATTTCCGAATTGATTATAAAAACGGGAGGTAATTTGAGGTGTTAATGAAATTTCCGGAACAAGAATAATAACCGATTTACCTTTTTCAATCGCCTTTTTTGCGAGTTCAATATACACCTGAGTCTTTCCGCTTCCGGTTACACCATGAAGTAAAAATGTTTCGAACTCATTTTTATCAATTGATTCTGAAATTCTGTCTATAACTTTTAACTGCTGCTCTGTTAAATTAATTTCTTTTATCTCTTCAGAATATACTTCCTTAAAAATCCGTTCTACTTCTTTTTCATAAACTTCTACCAGCTTTTTCTTTACAAGACTATTTGTTGTAGAAAGGTTGATGTTGAGTTTCTTAAGAAGTTCGTTTAATTGTAAGTCTTCTTTAGCTGAAAGCAATTCCAACAAAATAACAACTTGCTTTGGCGATTTTTTTTCCAGAGCTGGAATCGCTTCATAAGTTTCATCAAGGGATTTAGCAAGTTTAATAAATTTTACTTTTTTTGTTTTTACCTTCGCGTTTTCAACTTCATTAAGAATCGATACAATCCCGGATCTTTCCAGACTATTTAGAACCGAATAAATATTTTTATTCTTCACTTCTTTTTGCAAATAAGAAATGGAGCAGACTTCTTTATTGGAAAGAACCGATAGAATTTTTGATTTGAGTGTGTTCTTTTTCTTTTCTTCTTTTAATAGATTAAGACAAAGCTCTGTATCGGAAACAATTTTTTTCTTCGATTCAATATCTGAGCCGTATGGTACACCATTTTTAAGAGCCTCCCCCAATGAGCAGAGATAATAATCAGAAATCCATTCGTAAAATTTTAGAGCTTCGTCGTCAAAGATCGGATATTGATCAAGAACATCTTTAACAGGTTTAATCTTCTCCTTTAAATCGGTTGTATTAGAAACCGAAATTACAAATCCCGTTAGAACTCTTTTACCGAATGGAACTACAACCCTTACACCAACCTTTACAGAATCGATTAATTTTTCAGGTATTGAGTAAGTAAATGAATTTCTAAAAGGTAATGGAAAAACAACCTGTGCAAACATTTTTATGCTGGTTAATTATAAAATCAAATATAGAAAAATGGGGAATACGAACCACTATAACATTTAATTGAACAGAATAATTTAGTTATTACGGTTTTCCTTGCATAAAAAGACATTGTGGATTATTTTTGTCCGGCAAATTAAAAAATTGGGAGAAATGATAATGTTAAAAAAACCTTTGTTTGTAATCGCTTTATTCTTATTTGTTAACAACATAAACGCTGAAGGCGAAAAATATGGCAAGGAAATTTCATTAAAAGATAAAACCACTGTAACATCAATACTAACATCGCCAGAAAAATTTGACGGCAAAACAGTTTTGGTAGAAGGTAAAATCCTTAATGTCTGCCAGAGTATGGGATGCTGGATTGAAGTATCGGGCGAAAATGAAGGGGAAAAAATAATGGTAAAAGTTGAAGACGGTGTAATTGTATTTCCTAAAGACGCCAAAGGTAAAACTGCATTAGTAGAAGGTGTTGTTGCTTCAGTTCAACCTTCAACAGAAGAGCATCATGACGAAAAAGATCATCAACATGATGGCGATGACCCGTGTAACCCGAAAACCAAGACATATAGAATTAACGGATTAGGCGCAGTTATTAAGTAAAAGACTCCCACAAAGTTCATAAATACCCCGATAGGTTATACTTATCGGGGTTTTTATTAAATAAGAGCTGTCCAACCTTTTTTTCTCAATATCGCAATACTATTCTTTCCTTTTTTCAAAAATGAAAATAAAAAACCTCTTTTTTTGCTCATTTTATAAAATTTTGCGGCAAGGTTTTTGAACAATAGAGGCAAACGTTTATTATTATCATCAAATAGAGGAGTAAAAAAACATGGTTATTACTGACGAATGCATCAGCTGTTCAGCATGTGTAGATGAATGCGAAAACAATGCAATCTATAATGCTGGCGAGACATATACTGTAAACGGCGAAACTAAAGCAGCTATTTCCGAAGATCATACATTTATTGCACCTGAATTATGCAATGATTGTAAATCCTGTGTTGAAGTTTGTGCTGTTGATGCTATTGTAGAAGCACAATAAGAAGTAATAAATAATAGATGAAAAAAGGCGGTTAATTACCGCCTTTTTTGTTTATAAGATTAGTTAACGTTATCAATGTAAGGTTTTATTTTAGAAACAAGATGCTGTTTTGGAACCGCACCAATTACTGCATCAACAAGTTTTCCGTTCTTGAAAATGCCAAGAGTTGGAATACTCATAATACCATACTGAGAAGCAACTCCGTAATTTTCATCTGTATTTACTTTAACAACTTTTAATTTACCGGCTAAATCACCAGCAATCTCTTCAACAACAGGTGCAACCATTCTGCAAGGACCACACCACGGAGCCCAGAAATCTACAAGTACCGGCAGATCGGATTTTAATACCTCGTTCTGAAAATTAAAGTCTGTTCCTTCTATAATATTACCCATGTTTTCTCCATTTTATTTTGTGAGGATTTGATGCAAAAAACCAAAATAGGATTCATTTAACGTGGAAAACGATTATACAGACTTGATAAAATCCGGTGTTACTTAAATTATAATAAATCTAGGACTTGTTATCTCGCATCAATATAATAAAGTAGTAGATTACCATTAATAAACCACTAATTAACGTCGAATAAAAAATACTATTTCCAAAAATGTAAAGAATGGCAATCCAACGGTTCATTATTGGATTAGACGGCAAAAAGGACGACACAATTAATAATATTATAAATAGGTTTATCCATATTGAGAGAAATATTTTCGATTCTTTCTTTAAAATAAACATTATAATTATCTCTAATAATTTTGAATTATAAAACTGTTAGAAAGCGTAGTAGAAACTTCACCAACTGAAAGATTCCAATCACCGATACTAATTCCAAAACCACATTTTAATACTCC
The DNA here is from genome assembly GCA_964510325.1 of uncultured Melioribacter sp. Taxonomy (GTDB): domain Bacteria; phylum Bacteroidota; class Ignavibacteria; order Ignavibacteriales; family Melioribacteraceae; genus DSXH01. The sequence goes on from CAZEBL010000075.1 coordinate 8,040, forward strand.
TTTGCCCCATATAACCCTGCTCCCTGTTTCACTATGCTCTTTTTCTTCAATTCTAGCTGTAAATCCAAAATTAGACTAACAATAAAAATTTTCCATAAAATTGATTTGTTTTCTATTGGCATACCAAAATTGTGAGTTCATCCCACCAAACGCGGCTGGATAACCTTCTGCACTAAATAATTGCTTATAATCAGTCAGATATCCGGTGTAAATATCATCGCCAATCCATTCATCCTTTAATTTAGAAATTTGATTGAGCGAAGCATTTTTTAATTTTAGTGGAAGGGTTTTTTTTAAAAATAAAAGCGCGCTATCAACAGAAGAAAAATAAATACCTTTCGAATTATTAAAAGAATATGTTAGTAAAAAATCACATTCAAATAAAGTTTCACCTTTTTTATGTTGATTTGATAACAATTTTTGATTTATATCAAAAACAACATTAAATAAGTTTGTGATTAGTTCAATATCTGATTCTGTGAGTTTAGCCTTTTTGTCTTTCTCGCAATGTTGAATAATCTGGTCTAGCGTCTTACCCTTTATTTGACGATCTGGAAAATTTTCTTTAAATAAAAAGTGGTTCTCCTTTGATTCTTGGAGAGGATTATCAAAATTGTTACATGAAATAAAAATTAGAGGGGCTAGGATAATCGAAGAAAAAATTAAAAAGCTAAATTTCTTCATAATTAAGCTCCTAAAATCTACTTAAATGTAAATAATTATTAATTAAAAGGCAAGCTCCTTAACAGGAGCTTGCCTTACAAAAATTGTTGATACGTGTTATTATTCTATTTTACTGGATCGCCGTTTTTATCAACCTGAACAGGATCGCCAAGACCAAGTTCTTTCAATTTATCGAACTGGGTTGCTTTATCACCTACAATAACATAAATCATTTTGTCGGGCTGCAGATATTTTTGAGAAAGTGCTTTATGTTCATCAGTGGTTAATTTCTGGACAAATTTTTCTCTCTCTTTTATATAATTAAATGGAAGATCGTATAATACAACCGGTGTTAACATTGCAGACAATGCTTGAAGAGTTTCGAACCTTAGGGCATTTCCTTTTAGTAATGTGCTCTTAACATTGTTTAAGTCTTCAGCGCTAATACCCTGACGGTACTTATTAATTTCATCGCGAATGATAGATGCCGTTTCAAATGTTGAATTAGTTTGAACCGGTGCTTGTGCAGTAAACGTACCGGGATATAGCGAGCCGCTGAAACCCGATCGAGCACCATAAGTAAATCCTTTTTCTTCACGAAGAATCATATTAATAATGCTGTTAAAGTCTCCCCCAAATCGAAAGTTCATTACAACAGTTTTATAATAATCGGGATGATTATAGGGAAGGGCTAAGTGACCAACACGGAACTCGGATTGAACCGCTTTTGGTACATCAACAAAATAAATTCCCGGTTTTGGTTGCGCTGTAATCTTAACATCAGGGAATTTAACTTCTTTAGCTTGCCATCCGTTAAGTGAATTGAAAACTTCCACGGCTTTATTTTTATCAACATCTCCAACAACCATAATTTTTGCAACCGCAGAAGAGAAATATTTATCGTAATAATTTTTTATATCGTCCATCGTGATTGACTCTACCGAGCTAACTGTTCCCATCGCAGAATTAGAAAGTATATTATCCTTTCCATAAATAATTTTTGCAAAAACATTATTTGCAATATTGGCTGGAGAAGTTTCCATTCTTTTAAGAGCTTCTACAATTTGTCGTTTTTCTATTGGAAATTCTTTTTCGTCCCATCTCGGTTCAAACAACATTTCCCTGGCCAATGCAACAGTTTCTGAAAATTTACTTGCAAGGCATGAACCGCTAAGTGTAATGTTTTCTGAAGAGGCGGATACAGAAATATTAGATCCTAAATCCTGCATAGCTTCACGTAATTCAACTGGTGTTTTTGTTTTTGTTCCTTCATTAAGCATTCGCGCAGTTAGAAAAGCTGTTCCAATTTTATCCACTGGATCGAGAAGCATTCCGCCTTTAAGGATAATAGAAAACTGAACAAGAGGAAGCTCGCTTTGCTTAACTCCGTAAACCTGAATGCTATTTTTAATTTTTCCATTCCATATAGCCGGGGGATTAACAACAGGATCGGGTCCCAGTGCCGGTTCTTTTGTTCTATCGAACTTTGTAGGTATTGGCTCTATTTTTACAGAAGAAGTTTCGGTTTTCTTAACACCTTGCATATCAATTGATTCTTCTTTAATGGGGAAAAGAACCGCATTGGATGCAGCTAAGTCAGCTTTCCCTTTGGGCACAACATTGAGTGCAACATAATTCTTCCCTTTGATATATTTTTCATATACTCTTAACACATCCTCTTTTGTTACACCAAGCGAGTTATTCAAATCTGTATTGATATAATCTGTGTTACCGGCAAAAATATTATAATCTGCAAGACGCATTGCTTTACCAAGCACACTGGAAATCTGATTATAGAATTGAACTTCTACACCATTTTTTAATCTTTCTAAATCCTGTTCGGTAAATCCATCTTTTTCGAAACGAGCTAATGCTTCTTTTACAGCTTCTTCAACTTCACCTAAATTTTTGCCCGGGAAAGCGCGAACACTAATACTAAATGCGCCGGCAAGTTCAGAGCTTTGCTGAAATGCACTTACATTAGGTGCAAGTTTTTTCTCTTCAACAATTACTTTATAGAGCGGGGACTTTTTACTTCCGGCAAGAAGTTGTGATAAATAAGAAAGTGCATAAGAATCTTTACTAAATCTTTCTACTGTTGGAAATGCGATAGTTAAATCCGGAGTGTTTGCAAGTTTATCTTCAAAATATGCGTGTTTAGTTTCGGTTAGTGTAACGGGCATTTTAGGTAATGGCTTAGATTCATTATAAGCTGTAATTTCTCCGAAATATTTTTCGATTAATTTTTTAGCTTCTTTAACATCAATATCGCCGGAAACTACGAGAGTTGCATTCTTTGGACCGTAATAAGTCTTATAAAAATTGATAACATCTTCTAAAGAAGCGGCGGCAAGGTCTTCAAGTTCGCCAATAACTGTCCAGCTGTATGGGTGACCTTCGGGATATAATAGTTTTGCCATTGCATAATACGTTTGTGAATACGGTTGATTATCGCTCTGGCGTTTCTCGTTCTGAACAACGTTCTGCTGATTCTCGAAAGCTTCCTGAGTTACTTTGCTTAAAAGAAATCCCATTCTATCAGATTCCATCCACAATGCAAGCTCTAACGCGTTCTTGGGAACAGTTTCAAAATAATTTGTCCGGTCTGTATTTGTTGAACCATTTAATGATCCACCCGCTTTAGAGATCTTTTTAAAGAATTGGTCCTGACCTATGTGCTGCGACTCCTGAAACATAATATGTTCGAATAAGTGAGCAAAACCGGTTCTACCTTTTGTTTCTCTATTTGAACCGACATGGTAAGCAACATAAACAGCAACTATTGGATCGGACCTGTCTACATGAAGAATTACATCTAAACCGTTTGCAAGCTGATACTGTTCATAAGGAATTTTAAATTCTTTTTTCTTCTCTCCTCCAGCATAAATTATAAATGAAGAAACAAGAATCATGCTTACAATTAACAAAAATCTGTGTTTCATTTTCCCTCCAGAAGGTTATTTTTGAATTGACTAATATTGGTGTGCGTTTCCATATTGCATCATATGTTTATTTTGTGGGTCTAATTTATAACTTTTCAAATTCTGTTGTAAAGCAATTTAACAGAATAAT
>CAZEBL010000076.1:0-11698 GCA_964510325.1 uncultured Melioribacter sp.
TTATAAGAGAATTTTTTGGAAATAGAAAAGAGATATTTTTCAAAGCTATTTTTCATTATAAGAGAAGAAAATTTCTAATTGAAAATAAGCATCTTACCTTCAATTCTCCACTTTCAGCGCATTTTACAAATTTTACATTATCCATTATCAATTATTCATTGAATTGCGCATTTTGCATACAACCTTTTTCCGGGTAACTAAGTCAAACCACATAGAAACAGACAAATAATGAGCTTGAGCGATAATCAATTAATCATTAATGCGCAGAACGGGGATATGGAAGCTTTCGAACAGCTTGTTTATAAGTACGACCGGCATGTTCTAAACATTGCAAAGTCATTCAGAAACAATGAAGACGATGCAAAAGATATTTATCAAGAGGTCTTTATAAGAGTGTACCGTGGATTGAAAAACTTTCAATTCAAAAGTGAGTTCTCAACATGGCTCTTTAGAATTACAACAAATGTCTGCATTAGCTATAACCGTGGTAAGAAACAACATGATTCGATTGATAGAGAAATTGGAAGTGATGACGAAAACACTACAACATTTGCAGATCAATTACCGGGCGAGTTGAGAACCGATGATAAAGCTGTGGGTTCTAATCTTGCGGGATATATTAACAAAGCTCTAAACGAACTATCCGCACAGCAGAAAATGGCGTTTACATTAAAATTTTATCAGGACTATAAAATAAAAGAGATAGCTGAAATTATGCAGTGCAACGAAGGGACAATTAAACGTTATCTGTTTACTGCAACTAATAAAATGAGAGATAAACTAAAAGGTTTGAAATAAGAAACATTGTCATTCTAAAACTAAGTGGAATGAAATAAGTAACATTGTCATTCTGAAACTAAATGGAATGAAATAAGTAACATTGTCATTCTGAAACTAAGTGGAATGAAATAAGTAACATTGTCATTCTGAGCTTGTCGAAGAATGACAGGAGTAACAAAATGAACAAAGAAAAATTTATAGAGCAAGCTCAACTTTATTTGATGGATGAACTTAACCAAAGTGAAAAAATTGAGTTCGAAAATCTGATAATGGAGAATGATGAGCTGAGAGGTGAATTCGATTCGATTAAACAAATGTTCGAATCATTTACAACCAGCCGGCCCGGTGAAGTTGATGAAGAACTTCTTGTTTCGGCACGCAACAATTTAATACGATCAATAAGAAATGAAGCGGTAAAAGAAACTGCATCAGAAAAAATATTGAAATGGCTGAAAAATATTTTTGTAGTTAATTATAAACTATCATTCGGGTCGCTTACATTAGTTGTAATCGGTGTTTTTGTTGGCTACTTCTTATTTTATTCTTCTAACCAGCAGATAGCAACTGTTTCAAAATCAGTTGATCTTGATAATATCTCGCAATATGAAACAGGTGTCTCTAACATTAGAATTCCCAACCCGTTTTTGAAAGGCGGAGAGATCGAAGTAATTTTTGGTGGAACCGGGGGGACTTCACCAATAAGTTATAAAGGAACTGCGGATGACCCAATTATTCAAAGAGCTCTTGCAACTGCATTAGTGACAAATGAAAATCCGGGATTTAAATTAAGAACCGTTAATACAATAGCATCAAATGTAGAGTCGGAACAATTTATTCCCGACCCGAAAGTAAAATCAGCATTAATAACAGCAATGAAAAATGATAAGAACCCGGCAGTCCGGAGAGAGGCTCTAAATGTCTTAATGAAATTTCCATTCGACCAGGAAATACGAGATGCTTACCTTTATGTTCTATCCAACGATTCAAATTCGGGTCTGCGTGTTGCTTCTATTAATGCGCTAGCAAGTTTGAAAATTCAGGGAAATTCCCTGGACGAAAAAATTATAAATGTATTAAATAAGAAAGCGGGAAGTGATGAAAACGATTTCATTAGATTAAGAGCCGCATCCCTTATTAAGGAGGTTAAGTAAAATGAAAGCAAATAATATTTTTCTTGCAATATTAACTGTATTAATGATTAATATAATTTCATACGGTTATGAAAACGGGGAATTCACAAAATCCCTTAAAGTAGATAGAGGTGGTAAACTCGATATCAATATTAACTCCGGCACTATCAATTTAACTCCGTGGGAGAAAAACGAAGTATATGTAAAAGTTGATAATGTTGATAAAGAACAGGTAAAAGATATTGAAGTGTATCTCGAAGGAAATAATGTTTACGTTAAGTACAATTCTAAATGGGGTTGGGGCGAGGAAATAGATCTGTATGTTAGTTTTCCATCCCAATTTAGCGTAGATGCAAAATCAACCGGTGGAGATATTAGTGTTAAAGGAAATGTCGTTGGCAATATCGAGCTTAATACAATGGGCGGAGATATATCTCTGAAAAATGTAAAAGGAAAAGTCAGAGTTAGTACACAGGGCGGCGACTTATCCGTTGGTAATATCGAAGGCGGATTAATGCTTTCGACAATGGGCGGCGATATAAGAATTGGCGAGGTGATTGGCGAAACTGCAAAAGTAAATACAATGGGTGGCGATATTAAAGTTGCTAAAGCACTTTCCGGAATTGAAGCTGTAACTTATGGAGGAGAAATTGATGTAAAAGTTCTTGGCGGCGATTCGCAACTAAAAACTATGGGCGGAAGTATAGAGGTTGAAAATGCTAACGGTAGAGTTTTTATGCAAACTATGGGCGGTAATTTGGTCGTTCAAAATGGATCGGGATTTATTGAAGCATCTACTAACGCCGGCGATATTGTATTACATAACATTACCGGCAGTGTTAATGCAAGAGCAACAACAGGTAATATTTCGGTCGATATCAGTCCGGCATCTAACAGTTCGAGTAATTTGAATGCAAACATGGGTAGAATTGAAATTAATCTATTACCAAATGCTAAAGCAACAATTGAAGCGGAAATAAAAGCAAGGGGTAACTGGAAGTATATGAAAGATGATCTGAAAATTAAATCTGAATTTGAACCTAAATCCTATACTTCTGATGATAAAGAGAGAAAAATAAAAGCTGTTTATGAAATTAACGGTGGCGGAGGAAAAATAATTGCTACATCGAACAACGAAAACATAATAATTAAAAGGTATTCTAAATAATAATTAATGGGGGAAGTAATGAAAAAGCTTGTTATTATAACCATCTTATCAATAATCGGATTACTATTCATCGCTGCGGTTCCAGTATCATCTAGTTATGAAAGTCCGGTAAAAAATGTAATTACAAATCTATCAAAGACACAATTACCCGAAAAGAATTATCAGAAAGAATTTAATGTTAAACCGGGCGGAACGCTCTCTGTAGAATTGAAAACGGGTGGTGGAATTTTTATCGAGGGCTGGAATAAAGATATAGTTAGCGCCGAGGTAAATGTTAAAGGTCGTGATGCTGATGATATTGTCGTTGAACTTGAACAGAATGGAAATGATGTTGTAATTAATTCATACTTCGACGGCGGAGATGGAAGTTATAAAGCCAATGCCAAAACAGTTGTAAAAATTCCTAATAACTTTAATGTAAGCTTTTCAACTATGGGTGGGGATGTAAAACTGTTGGGAATTAATGGTAAGTCAACAGGTAAAACTATGGGCGGAGAAATTGATCTAAAAAATCTTAAAGGGCAACTCGATCTAACAACTATGGGTGGTGGAATTACAGTAAAAGAATGCGAGGTAAATGGTAAAGTTCATACTATGGGTGGCGACGTTCTTGTAGAAAATGTAACCGGTGATTTAAATGCCAAAACAATGGGCGGAAAAGTTAAACAGGTAAATGTAAAAAGTAGTAGCGGCTCAACGGCAAACGAGATTAACTTAACTACCATGGGTGGACCCATTGATGTTGATAGAGCAATGAATGGTGCTAAAGTTAAAACTATGGGTGGTGATGTTACAATTAACTATGCTGAAAAATTTGTTGATGCAGAAACTATGGGCGGTGATATTGAAATTAAATCCATTGACGGATGGATCAAAGCTAAAACTATGGGCGGCGATATCGAAGCTAAAATGATTGGGGATCCCTCTAAAGGCGATAGAAACGTTTCACTTACTTCCATGGGTGGCGATATTACTCTTACTGTTCCATCCGGATTATCGATGGACATTGAAGTTGAGATTGCTTTTACTAAAAATTATGACGGTGATGTAAAAATTATTAGTGACTTTAAACTTGATGAGGAAATTTCCAAAGAGTGGATAAAGAAGAATGGGTCTACACGCAAGATACTAACCGGTAAAGCAGCTTTAGGAGGAGGCAAAAATAAAATTAAGATCTACACAATAAATGGAAATGTTTATTTAAAGAAAAGTTGAAAATAAATTATAGATGTGATTAAGCCCGGTCTTAAATATCGCCGGGCTTTTTTATTCTTTCAATCCTAAGAACTCGATCAGTCTATTGTGAGCATCATCTGAAAGCTCAACATTATATTTTTTGTAGAATTGAATCGTTGTATCGACCGACTTAAAATAATGCTGGCAGTTATCACATTTTTCGAGATGAGCTTTTAATTCAATACATTTTGGTGAATCGAGCTCTTCACCAAGGTTATCGCAGATGTGCGACATAACATCTTTACATGTAGGTATTTCAGTTTTAATTGTTGTTTTATATTCACTCATATTGAAGACTCTTATTTAATTCATCTCTTAAAAACGCCCGTGCTCTATGAAGACGGGATTTGACTGCCGGGACTGAAAGCTCAACAATTTTAGCTGTTTCTTCTGTAGATAAACCTTCAACATCCCTTAATAAAAAAACTACTCTATATTCCGGGGCGAGTTTTTTTATTGCTTCATCAAGAATAGTTTTTAACTCGTTATTTTCTGTAACTCTATCCGGCGTTACTTTCCAATCTGCTATACTTACCTCATCAATCGAAGCTTCTTCATCATCAAACGAAGTGAAACCTGCCTTCGATTCGCTTCTGGCAAGCATTAAACAATTATTCGCAACAACTCTATAAAGCCATGTCGATAATTTAGACTGTCCGCTGAATTGCCCGATATTTTTAACCATGCTTAAAAAAGTTTCCTGCATAGTATGTTCGGCTCGTTCTTTATTACGGCAGATCTTAAATGAAAAATTAAAAACAGTCTGTTCGTAATTCTTCACAAGCTCGGTTAATGCTTTCCTGTCTCCGCGTTGTGCATCTGCTATAAGTTTTATTTCGTCCATAAGTAAGATGATTTTATTCTATAATGGTTTCAAATTTACTGTCCAGGCTTTTCCAGAGATATAAACTTACAATCGAACAGTATGGATGCCAGTTCATTTCTCTGGCAAGTTTTCTTATTTTTTTCTCATCGGGTAATTTTTTGAGCTCGTAATTTAGCATAATTGCTTTCCTTATTCCAAGATCGGTAGCTGGTAAAACATCCATTCGTCCAAGTGTAAAGATAAGAAACATCTGAGCAGTCCAGACACCAATCCCTTTTACTCTTGTTAATTCTTCAATTATCGCATCATCGCTCTTATTTGAAAAATTACGGATTCTAATCTCTTTATCAATCACTTTACGAGAAAGATCCTTAACATACTTAACTTTTGAATTAGAGAGCCCGAACCCTCGTAAAAGTGCATCATTGGCAATAATAATGTCTTCCGGGTTGGGTTTATGATTGAAATGTTGAATAAATCTATTATAAATTGAATTCGCGGCTTTTACAGATAATTGCTGCCCTATGATAGCCCGCAACAATGAATTGAAGTATTGGTTGTGAGGTTGTAAATTGCACTTGCCGAACTTTGCAATTAATGATGATAATACTTTATCATTCTTTTTAAGGTGAGCAAGGGCAGAATTAATTCCGGGCTGTAACATATTACGAACAAAATTTATTGAGATAAATGGAAAATCAACTCTCTATAGTTTTAAGCCGAAACAAATTACTGAAAAATGTTGATATTAAAAAAATTGATCTGAGCAGGATTAAAGGAAGACTTTTTACAATTTCGGAAGGACAAATTATTTATAGAGAAGGGGATTCTGCGGATTTAATTTTTCTTGTTATTAATGGTGAAATAAATCTGTTAAAGAAAAGAATGCTTGGTAAACCGAAATCATACATTTTTACTGATAATGAGTTCTTCGGTCACGATGAATTTTTTGAAGAAACAACTAGATTCTCAACTGCGGTTGCTTTAAGAGATTCCTATTTAATATCCCTTTCTAAAAATGAAATTGATGAGTTGATAAAACAGGATGACGAAATCTATGTGAATTTGCGTCAACCTTCCGCCGAGATTGAACAGGAATTACTTAAAACCACAACCGAAACCCAATCGAAAAAAACATTTGAAAGTGAACCGGACTCTGAAGAAAATCTTGTTCAGAAAAAGACATTAAACGAAGAAGATGAATTTTTTAAATCCATAGTTACTACAAGTGGATATGATTCACCCCAAATAATTCCAACAATTGAGCCGATAGAAGAACCGGAAAAGAGTGAAACAGAAGAGAGTGAAATATTAGGTCAGAAGTTTGAAGAAGCTTTTTTAAATGAGGACGGTATTCCCAAAGCTGAAGTAGATTTAACCGGGATAGTTGAAAATGAGTCCGGACCTACACCAATAGCTGAACTGAAAGAAACTCAAAATTTTGAATATAATTTGCTTGATGAAGATGGAATACCTAAACCGGAATTTGAATTACCCGAAGTTTCTTCTGAACCCCAACAACCGGAACAAAATTTAAGTGAACTTGATGATGCATTATTCAGTATTCTAAGCGGTGGAGAAACTCCTTTTATGGAAAAACCATTTGCTAAAACATTTGAAGAAACCACCGATACAAATCAATATGTAGATTTAACCGAACCTGTGCAGGAACCGGAACCTGAAATTCCTCAGATTCCAACAGAACATGTTATTGAAATACCAGAAGAAATTACACCTCTTTTTCCAGAGGATGACAAAACAGGTAGTGAATACCCGGTTAACTATGAAACGGAAGAAATTTTTGCGGAGGCGGATAAACAGATTTCACAATTTGAAAAAACTGAAGAAGACAAGATTGATTCTCAACCAATAAGCGAGGAAGGTGCGATGGGGAACGAACAACTTAAGATGATTATTAAAGCGGCCGAACTTGTTAATTCAACTATAAAGATTGACGAGGTTCTCAAAAATATTGTAGAAGTTGCAACCGATCTTACAAATGCAGAAAGAGGAACTCTCTATCTGGTAGATCGCGAAAAGTTAGAACTATGGTCTCTTATTGCTATGGGAAGCGAACGAAAAGAAATTAGAGTTAAACTCGGCGAGGGGCTTTCCGGCTTTGTTGCAAAAACCGGCGAGATACTTAATATTAAAGATGTTCGCAAAGATCCGAGATGGAGATCGGACTTTGATAAAACAAGTGGATTCGTTACCAAAACCGTTCTTACTTTTCCTATTAAAAATAATAAGGAAGAGATTATCGGAGTTCTTCAGTTATTGAATAGCCGTAATGGCGAATTTTCTAAAATAGATGAAGAACTACTCAACGCAATTTCAATTCATGCAGCACTTGCATTACAAAACGCCGAAATGGTTGAAAAACTTTTACAACTGGAAAGAATTCAGTCCCTTGGCAAAATGGCAAACTTTCTTATTCAGGATATTAAAAAACCGATTCTTGTTAGCAAACGTTACGTAGAACACTTAAAAACAAAAACACTTCCAGCAGATAGCGCACAAATTATTGAGATGCTAAACGAACAACTCAGTCAGGTTGCAGATCTTGTTCAAACAACATCCAGCTATTCCGAAGGTAAAACTATTCTCCGAACACTCAATGTCAGTTTGAATAACACACTTTCTGATTATGCTTCACGAATAACAGCTTACGTTGAATCGAGAAACTGCCAGATAATTCCTGAATACGATAAAGATGTTACGGTTAAACTTGATGTTAAAGAATTTTATCAGTGCTATATGCACATTATTAAAAATGCTTGCGATGCAATGCCGGATGGCGGTAATATCTATATCTCTACCAAGCGAGACGATAAAGAGAAACGGGTTAAATTATTCTTTAGAGATAACGGACTTGGAATTGCCGATAGTCTGAAGGAGAAAATTTTTGAACCGTTCTTTACCCAGGGCAAAAAAGAAGGTGCCGGATTAGGACTTTCGATTACAAGGAAAGTAGTTGAAGCCCACAATGGCAAGATTGATGTTCAAAGTTCACTTGGCGAAGGAGCAACCTTTATAATTATGCTTCCTACTGCTTCATCGGTTTAATTTATTAACGCGGCAGATATTTCTTTTTAATCAATCCGGTAGATATGCCTTACAACCTGATTACAATATTAGGTCCTACAGCCGTTGGAAAGACCCGTCTGGCTGCTCTTCTCGCAAATAAATTTAATGGCGAAATTATTTCGGCCGATTCCCGTCAGGTTTATAGAAAATTGGATTTAGGAACTGGAAAAGATTTTGACGATTATGTTGTTAATGGAAATTCTGTTAAATATCATTTAATAGATGTAATTGATCCGGGAGACGAATTCAATCTGTTCTTGTTCAACAAAATGTTTTATAAAATTTTCTCCGAACTCCAATCTAAAAATAAAATCCCCTTTCTTGTCGGCGGAACAGGACTCTTTTTACACTCGGTATTGTCGGGTTACAATCTTAACCAGGTTCCGTTTGATGAAAAAAAGTATAAAGAATTAGAATCTTATGACATTGATTTTTTAACCGGGTATTTAAGTAAGATTAATCCCCGCTTGCATAACACAACCGATCTATTAATTAAAGAGCGTGTTATAAGAGCAATTATGATTTCGGAAAAAAAAGATTTCGAAGGTGTAGCAAATAAAACTGAAATTAAATCGCTTACAATCGGCATAAAACTCGAAAGGGAATCTGTAAAAAAAAGAATTACTGCACGGCTTAAACAAAGACTCGAAAATGGAATGATTGATGAAGTAAGTAATCTCCTTAAAAGCGGAATTACATTTGATAAACTTCACTTTCTGGGATTAGAATACCGTTTCATTGGAAGTTTCTTGAAAGGTGAGTTGAGTTATGAAGAGATGTTTGAAAAGCTCAATAGCGGAATACATAACTTTGCAAAACGACAGATGACCTGGTTCAGGAAAATGGAACGCGAAGGAATTGAAATAAACTGGATTGAAGGGGCAGATTACTCGCAAGCCGAACAAATTATTTTGGGAAAGTATTTTTCGTGATAAACATTTCTAAACAAAATTATCCTTCTATTGTCACAAAGTATCTTCAAAAGTATGGATCTGATAAATGGTCAGTACGGCAAGGCAGAGATAAATTTTACGACAACATAGTTGTTATACCGGCAATTGCTGAGTATGAAAACATAACTAACCTGTTGAATTCGCTTAAGAAAAATGAAAGAAATTACCTACTCAACACATTGATTATGTTTGTAATTAATAATGGAGAAAGTGCATCAGAAGAAATAAAGATAAACAACTTACAAACTATTGATATTCTGCATAAGTTAATTTACGATGATGAACTAATAATTGGATTTGTGGATGCATCAACAGACGGTTTTTCAATGCCGGATAATGATGCCGGTGTAGGACTGGCACGAAAAATAGGTTTGGATCTTGCACTCACACTTTTTGATTATAGCTCTCCCAATAAAAAACTTTTAATTTGTCTTGATGCCGATTGTGAAGTGCAGAATAATTATTTATCTACAATTATAGAGAGTTTTAATAACAAAAAAATTGAAGCTGCTGTAATTGAATATGAGCACCGTCTACCGGAGGATGATTTATCTAAGTCCGCCATCATTTGTTATGAAATTTTTTTGCGTTACTATGTGTTCGGTTTATCTTATTCCAACTCACCTTATGCATTTCATTCTGTCGGTTCAACAATGGTTTGTGATTTTGAAAGTTACATTAAAATTGTCGGTATGAATAAACGTAAGGCTGCTGAGGATTTCTATTTTCTTGAAAAGCTGGCAAAGGTAGTAAGCATTCATAAAATATCTCAAACTAAAGTTTTTCCATCCAGCCGAACATCCTGGCGGGTTCCGTTTGGAACAGGGCAGAGAATGAATCGTTTTAGAGCGGGAACGCATGATGAATTTAGTCTTTTCGATTTCCGGGTCTTTGAAATACTTAAAGAATGGAATGCATATTATTATTCAGATGAGATAATAAATGTTACAGAGTATTTATCATTTGCCGGAAAGCTCAATCCACTACTAAAAAAATTCCTCGAGTTGAATTCTTTTGAAGAGCAATGGGAAAAAATATTCAGCAATGCTAAATCAAAAGAGCAAATTCGTAAGCAGAAAAAAATCTGGTTCGATGGATTCAGAACAATGAAATTGATTCATTATTTAAGAGATAACGGCTTTCCAAATATCAACATGTTTGATGCACTGGATCATCTGTTCAAAAAAATTAAAATCGATACAAATATTTCAAGAGATGATTCTATTCCTTCCGTTCAAATTCAGCAAAAATATTTACAATCATTAAAAGAAGCCGGGTCGGTTTACTGAAGTGAGAACAATCATCTTACCTTAAACTTTCGTATATTTTGCGCGCTTTTTAAACAGATTTTAAAGAAACATCAGGTATTATGGACCTCTATCAAAAACTTAAAGCTATAAAAGAGAAGTACGATAAAATCAATGAACAATTGTCCGATCCAGCTATATTATCGGACCAGACCAAGTATATTGCTCTGGGAAAAGAGAGGATGCAGCTTGTTGATATTGTTGAGGCATTCAATGAATACGATACTTTGATTAAAAATCTTGAGGGAAATAAAGAAATAATAGAAACATCTGATGATAAAGAGTTATTAGAGATTGCACAAAGCGAATTAGAAGAATTAAAAGAGAAGCAAATAAACATTGAAGAAAGGATCAAATTTCTTTTAATACCTAAAGATCCCGATGATGACAAAAGTGTAATTGTTGAAATTCGTGCCGGAACAGGTGGAGAGGAAGCCAGTCTTTTTGCTGCAGATCTTTACCGTATGTATTCACGCTATGCCGATTTGAGAGGATGGAAGAGAGAAGTAATTGATATAAGCGACACCGGTGGACTTGGTGGAATTAAAGAAGCAGTGTTTAGTTTAATTGGTGCAGGTGTATATGGTGATTTAAAATTTGAAAGTGGTGTTCACCGTGTTCAGCGTGTTCCGGCTACCGAAGCAAGCGGAAGAGTTCATACATCTGCTGCATCTGTTGCCGTTCTTCCGGAAGTTGAAGATGTTGAGGTGGATATAAATCCCAATGATTTGCGTATTGATGTTTATAGAAGCGGTGGTGCCGGCGGTCAGAATGTTAATAAGGTTGAAACAGCTATAAGAATAACACACTTACCAACCGGACTTGTTGTTCAATGCCAGGACGAACGCTCGCAGTTGAAGAACCGCCAGAAAGCAATGAAAGTTTTGAAAGCAAGATTATACGATATGAAGTTACAGGAACAGAATAAAGAAATTGCTCAGCAGCGTAAGTCTATGGTTAAGAGCGGCGATAGAAGCGAAAAAATCCGTACATATAACTATCCGCAAAACAGAGTAACCGATCATCGAATTGGACTAACTCTCTATAACCTCTCTGAAGTAATGGAAGGTGAGCTTGATGAGTTAGTAGAAAAACTAAAACTTGCCGATAGGACGGAAAAACTTCAGAGTACATTTTAGATATACTTCCCGTCCTACCCAGAATACTTACTTTCAGAATTGAACGATTGGCAACTTAAAAATCAGTTATTG
>CAZEBL010000077.1:0-11605 GCA_964510325.1 uncultured Melioribacter sp.
GAAAATGCAACACCATAAGCAGCAAGATTGAATTCTGGATCTTTCATACGTGCAATTAATGCAGTAAGGTAAGGTCCTTCAATAGACATCATTAACCAAGTTGCCAGGAGCGGGAGCCAGAAAAAAAATATTTTTTTGTAGGTAAGTCCGGTATGTTCTTTCAATTTTTGTCCGCTTCCCTAACTTTTTCGAAAAATAACTTTAGTTTTGATTCATCAAGCTTTCCATTTGTTCTAACTCCGGAACAGATATCTACACCAAAGGGGTTAACAAACCGGATAGCATCCGTAACATTATCCGGATTTAATCCGCCAGCTAAAAAGACCGGAACTCTTACACTCTCTCTAATTTTTTTACTGATTTGCCAATCGTGCGTTCTACCTGTTCCACCCAATTCTTTAACGGTTAATTTTTGATTACCGCTATCAAGTAGAATCGCATCAACACTATTAGATATTTCAATTGCTTCATTCAAAGAATTTTTATCCATAACATGAACTACCTGAACTATCTTAATACTCGGCAAAGCTTCTTTTAATTGCTTGTGTGTTCCTCTTACCAGATGATCGCAAATTTGAATAGTGTTTGTTTTACATTTCTTCTGTTGTGTGATAATCTCTTCTGCGTTCTGACTTGATGTTAATAGAAATGTTGAAATTCCAGGGGGCACGGAGCGCGAAATTAATTCAATCTCTTCTTCGGATATAACACCCGGACCACTCGGCATATTAGAAACCAATCCTATTGCAGAGGCGCCGTAATTAATTGCAAGAGAAGCTTCTTCAATACTTGAAATGCAGCAAATCTTAACACGCGTCATCGGTATATTCGCTTTTCAGAATTGAATAAAATTTCATATTAATAAATTTTCCTTTCATAAAAGTTTTTTCTCTGAGAGTACCCTCGTATTTCATTCCGGCTTTTTCCATTGCCCGGTAAGATCCTATATTGTTCTCATCGCAATGAGCTTCTATCCGGTTTACATTCAGATCTTCGAATCCATACTTTATAATTCTTTTAATTGCTTCTGTAATAATTCCTCTCCCCCAGTATGTAGAAGAGAGGACATAACCAATATCGGCACAACGGTTATTATCGTTCCATTTTCTTATAGATATTCCTCCGATAACTTTATTCTCCTCTTTAAGGAGAATTGCAAAATCAATATTGCCATACTTTTTAAACATCTCTTTAGACATTTTTAAAAAAGCTTTTGAATCATCCAATGTTTGATGTGCTTCCCAGGGCAGAAAATCCGTTACCGATTTAACAGAAGCATATTCAAATATATCGTTGATGTCCTCATTCGAAAATGCTCTTAGAACCAATCTCGGGGTTTCTAATACCGGTATTTTGGGATTTGAATTGTCTTGTTGGGTCATTAACAAATATCTTAAAATTGTTCTCTTTTTTTATTACAATTGAAGGCAAATTTAATAATTTATATGAACAACAACATTGCGGAGTAGAAAATGATATCCAAAGAATTACTGGAAATACTTTGCTGTCCGGAGACCAAAGCGGATTTAGTTTTAGATGGGAACTATCTGGTATCTGTTGACAAAAATACGAGGCGTAGATACAGAATTGAAGATGACATTCCGATTATGCTAATCGATGAATCCGAGCAACTCGACTTTGAAACATGGAAAGAAATAATGATAAGACACAACAAACCGGTGGAATAAGTTTGCGATTATTTTTTTTCATACTATTCTTCATAGTTATTATCTCCACACAGGTTGCTGCTCAGACCGATCCGGCTCTCGATAACAAGTTTCGTTTAGCTCAGTTAATGGAGCAGGAAGGTCAGCTCGATAAAGCTGAAACAATTTTTAATGAGTTGAACGCAGCACAGCCGTGGAATTATACTTTTCTTGAAGCGCTAAATAGAATTTTTATAAGACAAAAAAAATATGATGCTTCAGTAACCCTTCTGGAAAACAGGATTAAAGAGACTCCCGCCGATGTCAGTTTGTACGGTTTGCTTGGATCTACCTATTACATGATGGATAACATTAACATGGTTTACGAATCGTGGGAACGTGGTATCAGAACAAATGCAAACAGCTACATTGTTTACCGTGTTATTGCAAACTACGCTATAGAAAACCGGCTGTTCGATAAAGCAATTGAGTACTTAAATAGGGGGAAAGCTTTTGTAGAAGATCCTGTTATTTTCTCTTTTGATCTCGCGAATATTTATTCGGTAAATATGAGGTTTGAGGAAGCAGCTAAAGAATATTGTTTGCTTATTTCAATTAAACCGGATCAGGCTGGAATAGTAAAATCGAGAATTCAGAATTACTTTTCCCGCCCCGGGGCTGCAGAAGCAACAATCAAAGTAATAAAGGAAATTACTGAACAGAAAAACCTTCCGGTATTGTATGATCTTCTTTCTTTCTGTTATTCGCTGAATGGAATGTTTCAACAAGCACTCGAAGCTACAATACAATATGATAAAGGTGCTAAAGGTAATGGATATTTCATTTTTATTTTTGCACAGGAGTCATACCGGAACAAGCAGTTTGAAATAGCAGCAAAATCATATAAATACTTTATTGATAATTATCCTCAATCAACTCTCTTAGCTATTGCAAGAATTGGATACTCAAGAACTTTAGAGGAGAACTTAAATTCAAAAATCGATAACTCTCCCGATTCCTGGAAACCTATTACTCTCCCTAAGGTGTTATATGCAAAAGAATATTTAGACGTAATAAATTCATATGAACAATTAGCAAAATCGTATCCCGATAATGCCACTGATGTTGAAGCAAAATTTAGAATTGCAGAAATATATTTCTATCGATTACATAATTATCCCAAAGCCGATAGTATTTACAATATTGTTTTATCTAAATCACCATTTTCAAATTTTGCATCGTTATCATATCTCGCCAAAGCTAAAATCGCGCTTAAAGAAAACCGTCTGGACGAAGCACTGGATTTATTAAAGCGGAGTGGACAGAATGATCTAAGTGACATTCAAACTATAAATGAAGCTAAGTATTATTTCGGACTTGTTAATTTTTGGAAAGGGGATTTTTCCCAATCACTTAACATCTTTAAAGAGATTCTTAATAATCTTAATAACGATTTTGCAAATGACGCGATTGAATACTCCGCACTTATCTCAACATCAAAAAAAGATTCGAGTAATCTGGCAAAATATGGAAATGCAGACCGACTTTTATTTCAAAATAAGCTTCAAGAGTCGGTCGTTGAATTCATAACTTTAGCTGATAACCCTAACTTATTTGTTCTAAACGGGTTTGCTAATTACCGTCTTGCAGAAATTTTTTTAGTTAAAGACGATTTTTTTTCGGCAGCTCAAATTCTCGAAAAACTTTCCAATGATGAAAAAGTTTCGATTTTCGCCGATAAATCAACTTTTTTACTCGGAATGACGTTCCAGTTTGGATTAGGCGACTTCGTAAAGGCTTCTCAAGTTTACCAGAAATTGCTTGAAAAATTCCCAAACTCCTTATATTTTGACAAAGCAAGAGAATATTTAAACGCAATTACAAATAAAAGCGGATAAAAATGACAGATTCCAGAGAACCAAAGAGCGTTAAATGCTCTTTCTGCGGTAGAGACGGCAGCGAGGTTACTAGTATGGTAGCCGGACCAGATGTTTATATATGCGATATCTGTATTAAAACCAGCGTAGATATCTTAAAAAATAATGTTGCCTCTTTTACTAAGAAAGAAACTTACCATTCTTCACTTACTCCCGATCTTATTAAGAAAAGTCTGGATGAATATGTAATTGATCAGGAGCTTGCTAAAAAAATATTGGCTGTTGCTGTTTACAATCATTATAAAAGAGTAAATGCCGCCACCTCCCTTTTTGATATGGATGAAGTAGAAATTGAAAAGAGTAATATTCTTTTAATCGGTCCTACCGGTGTTGGAAAAACTTTACTTGCTCAAACTCTTGCAAGAATTCTTGATGTTCCATTTGCAATTGCAGATGCCACGACTTTAACAGAAGCCGGTTATGTCGGCGATGATGTTGAAACCGTTCTGGTAAGATTATTGCAAGCAGCAGATTATAATTTAGAGAAAGCTCAAAAGGGTATTGTTTACATAGATGAGATTGATAAGATTGCGCGTAAGAGTGAATCTGTATCAATAACACGCGATGTTTCCGGTGAAGGTGTTCAGCAAGCATTATTAAAAATTTTAGAAGGAACCGTTGCGGGTGTTCCACCACGTGGCGGCAGAAAACATCCCGAACAAAGTCTTATCAACATTAACACAAAAAATATTTTGTTTATATGTGGCGGTGCGTTCGAAGGAATTGAAAATATTGTTGCTTCGCGTATAAACCGCAATCCGATTGGGTTTGATACCAACATCTCTAACAATGAAGCTCTTAATAAAGATAATTTAGTTACACAGGTTCAGCCGGAAGATCTTGTTAAATACGGTTTAATTCCTGAATTAGTGGGAAGACTTCCAATGATTGCTCCACTCCAATCGCTAAACGAAAAAGCTCTTAAAAATATTTTATCCGAGCCGAAAAATGCTATAATAAAGCAATACAAAAAATTATTTATGATGGAAGGAGTTGAGCTGGAATTTGATCCTGTTGCTTTAGATGAAATTGTTAAAAAAGCAATCGAAAGAAAAACCGGCGCACGTGCTCTCCGCTCAATTGTAGAAGGTATTTTGCTCGATATCATGTATGAACTACCAACCCAGGAAAATATAGATAAGTGTCTCGTAACCCGCGACGTTGTTACCAAGGGTGAAAAACCACTTTACATTGAGAGCGATAGGAAGACTGCATAAGTTTTCTAAAAGTTCTCTAGGATTCTTAATAAGTTTCTATACTAATGTATCATGTTCATAAATCTTATCAATGTTAATGATTTCATTGAGCTTTATGTTTTTTATAAGAGAAGAAATTTCACATTATTACAAATACTTTCCAGAATTTTTTCATTATCAAAAAGCAAAGTAGAATCGGCATGGTCACATCTGGATTCTCCCCCTACTCATTGGTGGGATATTCCGCAAATAAGAGAGCGCTGGAATTTATTAATCTCCGGCAATCCTAAAACCGATTACTACGAATATTTTATCCAAAAATATTTATTCAACAAAGAGAAATTAACAGCTTTATCACTCGGTTGTGGAACCGGACACCGCGAATTACGCTGGGCAGCTTCAGGCAAATTCAAACAGATTGATGCAATAGATCTTTCATCAAGAAGGATTGATTTCGCTCGTAAAAAATCTATGGAAGCCGGCTATTCCAACATTATTAACTATCAGCTGGCAAATTTTACCGAAATGAATATTGGAAGTAAGTACGACCTGATTTTTTGCGAACAATCATTGCATCATTTCTCTCCCATGAATAAAGTTATTGATAAAATTAATGATTTCATGAAACCGGATGGTTTATTGTTAATTAATGAGTATGTTGGACCCATACGTTTTCAATGGAATAAAGATCAAATCTTTTTTTCAAATAAATTGCTTGGCGAAATCCCGGCTAAATACAGGTA
Source organism: uncultured Melioribacter sp. (assembly GCA_964510325.1). Lineage (GTDB taxonomy): Bacteria > Bacteroidota > Ignavibacteria > Ignavibacteriales > Melioribacteraceae > DSXH01. The sequence goes on from CAZEBL010000077.1 coordinate 5,523, forward strand.
TTATTATAACAGCAGGTTAATAAAAAAAAGAATTGCTAAGCCCGGATTACTTCGCATGTTTCTTAGCGATCCATCAGAGGCTATTGAATCAGAAAAAATATTACCGGAATTAAATAAGAAATTTAGAATTGTTGAATTACGTGAATACGGGGGAACAATTCTCCATCCTTTATTTGATGGAATAGCTCATAATTTTATTAACGAGGAAAAGGAAGCTCTGGCTGTAATCGAAAAATGCTTCTCATTTGAGGATGAGCTATTACACTTACAAAAAATCAAAAGTGATTTTATATTTGCAGTGTTTATAAAAAACAATACATGAAATTTATCTTTGCCATATTATTACTAGCATCATCCATTAATGCTCAATCCAAGCTTTTGATTTACATGGATCTTCTGCAATCCGATCATCTAAAAGCATACGGGGTTACATTTAATGCGCTGAAAGATGGTTACACCGGTGATTGGCTTCTTAATTACCGCGGTGGTTCATTTATGTTCGATTACTCCGATCAACTCGCTTTAAGGTGTCGCCTGAAAGGTGTTTCATTTACTCAGTTATCAAATGAAGAAGCGGTGCAATTATATGCATTTGTTCAAAGTGAAGAACAGAACATGGATGTTGTCCGGCTCGAAAAAGCTCCTAATATTGCTGTTTACGTTCCACCCGGTTTTCAGCCATGGGATGATGCGGTTATGCTCGCACTCGATTATGCTGAGGTTAAGTACGACAAAATCTGGGTTGAAGAAATTTTACGAGGTGACCTCGAAAAATACGATTGGCTCCACTCTCACCACGAGGACTTCACCGGACAGTTTGGTAAGTTCTATGCTTCATTCAGCGGTGCCGCCTGGTATGTAGAACAACAACTATTATATGAAACCGAAGCCAAAAAATTGGGCTTTAAAAAAGTTTCCGATATGGAAAAAGCAGTCGTTGCGACAATTAAAAATTATGTTGGTCAGGGCGGCTTCTTATTTGCAATGTGTTCGGCTACCGATTCATTTGATATAACTCTTTCTGCAATGAATGTTGATATTGTAGATCGAATGTACGATGGCGACCCGCCTGATCCTGATGCGCAGGACAAATTAGATTATTCAAATACTTTTGCATTCGAGAATTTTAAACTGGAGATGAATCCTCTAATTTATGAATACAGCGATATTGATATTCAACCGCTCGAGGTTGGCGACCAGCGAAATGATTATTTCACATTATTCGATTTCTCTGCAAAGTACGATCCGGTCCCAACCATGTTAATACAGAATCATGTTAATGTTATACCGGGGTTTATGGGTCAGACAACAATGTACAGAAAGAAGCTTATTAAAAACTCAGTTTACATTTTAGGTGAACGGGCTGGAACGGATCAGGTTAAATATATACATGGCAACTATGGAAGAGGAACTTTTACATTTTATGGCGGTCACGATCCCGAAGATTATCAACATGCGGTAGGTGATCCTCCAACGGATTTAAGTTTATTTAAAAACTCTCCCGGTTACAGATTAATACTTAACAATATCCTGTTCCCGGCAGCAAAAAAGAAAGAGCAGAAAACGTAGTTTTAATTTAAGATTCTGGATACTGGTTTCAAAAAGCCAGATTTACAAAAATATCCAGTATCGAGTAACCAGTAACATGATGAATCCATTTATTAATTTTAGCATCTAACAGGTTGGTATGAAATATCTAAAATTCAAAAATAGTAATGAACAGATTCCGATCGGTAAGATTGTATGTGTTGGAAGAAATTACGCAGAACACGCAAAAGAACTTGGGAACGAAATTCCGGAGTTCCCATTAATATTTTTAAAACCGGCTTCCAATGTAATTTTTTCAGGAGAAAATGTAATTCACCCCGAGCACTCAAACAATCTTCATTATGAAGTTGAACTTGTGCTGTATATAGATAAAGATGTTAAGAATGCAGATGACAAATCAGCAGAAGATGCCATCGGCGGGTATACAATTGGACTTGATATGACTTTGCGTGATTTACAATTTGAGTTGAAGAAAAAAGGTGAGCCGTGGACACTGGCAAAATGTTTCGATACAGCCGCCGTATTATCTGAAGTGGTTTTAAAAAGCGATTATAAACTCAAAGGAGATGAAAATATTTCTCTGTCTGTTAATGGAAGCGTTAAACAAAATTCTGATTTATCAAAAATGATTTTTTCACCGGTTGAAATAATAAAATATATTTCGGCAAGGATGAAACTTGAAAAAGGGGATTTAATTTTTACCGGGACACCGGAAGGAGTTGGAAGAGTTGTGCCCGGTGATAGAATTACCGGATCAATTGAAAACATTGCAAAAATATCAACACAAATTTCTAAATAAGGAGAAATCTATGCCTGTCTTTGAATACAAATGTAACGACTGCGGTAAAAAATTTGATGTGCTTCATAAGTCATCAACAAATCTGGAAGAAGTAATTTGTCCGGATTGCCAGTCGAAAAATTCCAAAAAACTTCTTTCGTCATTCAGCGCATCAATGGGAAGCTCTTCTTCATTCGATAGCGGTTCTTCATGTTCAGACGGAAGCTGCGGTGTTCCTTCATACGGCGGATGTTCAAGCGGAATGTGTGGATTGAATTAATTTTTTAAGATAGGGCGGTCACATAACTAACCGCCCTTCATACAATAACTCAATTAGTTATAAGTATTCAACAAAGAATACTCTTTTGCATAGAACAACATCTGTTCGGTAAAATCTTCAGGATACTCAATCTTAACATCAATAATTTTTTCCCCTTCCATTACAGGAACTAACTTAGGATTAATAAATCCGGCGTAAGGAGCAATATTAAGTTTCTTATATCGCTCCAAAACTTCTTTATGAATTTCCTGGTCAACCTTTACACCATAATTTTCAATAAAATTTTTACCGGCTTCGTAATCGCCTTCTGATTTTATTCTTTGAATTTCCCGCAGCAACTGACCGAATAAATTCCTCAGCTTATCATAATCATTAATAACAAAATATGTTTTCCCATCTTTAACTTTTTTCTCAATTACATTATCCGGGTTTCCTTTTTCATAAACCCACTTAGAGATTGCCTGACGATTACGCATATGTGCTTGTTCGATATTTGCACCCGGCTCAATTCGAGCAAGTTGAGTCATCAATCCGTTTCTAATGTATCCATCATATTCAGCTTTACCCGCTTCAAGAGAAGGCATAACACCAATATCTACAAGTTTTTTATCCATAATAAAATAAAGAGCAACAAGATCGGCTCTTGTTTCTTCCAGCGATGATGCATAGTTCTTCAATGTTTCGTTCGGTTGACCGACACCGGGATTTAGCTGCCCGCTGCCATGACCAATTACCTCGTGCATATCGGTGTGAAGATCACTTGCAAGAGCCCCATACTTTTTAGCGCGGTCAATTTCTTCATTAGAAAAAGCAAATTCTTCTAACAAACCACTCGTTTCTGCAGCTTTGTTATATGAGTAAACAATATTGCCAAGGTTAACTGACTTAGAGCCGTATTCTTTTCTAATCCAGTCGGCGTTGGGTAAATTTATTCCAATCGGTGTGGAGGGAGAAGCATCTCCTGATTCAACAACAACGGTAATTACCTTCGCAGAAATTCCGGTCACATTTTTCTTTTTATGTTCCGGCATAATTGATGAATTATCCTCGAACCATTGTGCATTATCGCTAATCGCTTTAATGCGTTTTGTTGCCTCGAGGTCTTTAAACGAAAGGACTGATTCATAATTTGCTCTATAGCCAAGCGGGTCGTTATATGTTTCAATAAAACCGTTCACTATATCAATAAATGAATTAGAATCTTTAACCCACTCAATATTATACTCGTCCCATTTTTTTAGGTCGCCGGTTTCGTAAAACTCTATCAACAGCTCAAGCGTTTTTTTCTGCTGATCGCTTTCAGTATAATCAAGAGCTTTTCGTAACCAGAAAACTATCTTCTGAATTGCAGCATTATACATTCCGCGCCACTTCCAGTATTTCTCTACAAGCTGACCGTTCTCTTTTACAAGTTTCGAATTAAGTCCATATGATACTGGCTGAGGATCATTCGGGTTCAAAATTTTCGCATAATAGTTTTCAACTTCTTTCTGGGTTACTCCTTCATAAAAATTTACGGCGGAAGTTTTTACAAGATCGGCTTTAGGATCCTGGTTAACTTTAAGCGGATCAACATTCGGATCAAAAAGTATCGGAACAAGCTTATTGATTAGATCATCAATCATTTCACCGCTTTGAAGTGGTAATGAATATTCATCCGATCCGGCAATTAATTGACGGAAATATTCTTTAGAAAATTCCGGTGTGAATTTTTTATTGGAATAATGATGATGAATGCCGTTGGAAAACCAGACCCGTTTTGTGTATTCCATAAATTTTGAAAACTCGGGAGTAGTTCTATCCCCGCTATATGTTTTTACAATTCCTTCTAAAGTTCTTCTTATATACAAATTGTGTTTGTAGTTCTGATCCCATATTATGTCCCTTCCGGAAAGTGCTGCTTGATAGAGATAATAGAGGAGCGTTTTCTGACGCAGTGTTAAGTCATCGAATCCCGGTACATTGTAACGCTGAATCCGTAAATCCGCAAATTGTTCGGTTACATACTTAAAATCGTCTTGCTTCTGTTCGGATGAGCAGTTCATAATAAATAATCCCATAATAATTATTGGAAATAAAACAGATAATTTTTTCATATTTGTTCCGAAATGTTTTCTAATGATTAAATTAGTCGGTGCAAAATATAATTTTTGATTAAGCTAAACAATGAATTAACAAATAGTGAAATTTCGTTATGAATATCCAGATAATCGGGACTAAAAGCTGCAGCGATACTAGAAAAGCCGAGCGTTATTTTAAGGAAAGAAGGATTCCGTTTCATTTCCGTGATTTAAATGAAAAAGGATTGGCTAAAGGCGAGCTTGACAATATCTCCAGAAAAATTTCTATTGAAGATCTGATTGACAAAGAAGGAAAGCAATACAAGAAACGGAATATGCAGTATATGAAGTTTGATATCGAGGTAGAACTGCTGAATGATCCGCTTCTACTTAGAACACCAATTATTAGAAACGGCGGCGAGGTTACAATCGGATATCAACCTGATACCTGGAAGAAATGGATTGAAGAAAAGAATTAGAAATTATTGAGTAGAATATTTCTTTTATTAAATTCGGCCATCAAATCTTTGTAAGAAGTAAATTGAATTCCATCCCAGCCGCAAGCTTTTGCACCATCAACATACTCCTGAATATCATCAATAAACAAATGCTCGCTTGATGGCTTTGTGGTAAAATTTTCTACAGCTCTGTAGATCTTTTCTTCGGGTTTAATTGAGCCGACTTCGTGCGAAAGGAAAAGTTTGTCGAAATAATTTAAGAAGGAATGATGCTGGTAACCGTATTCTTTATGTATCTCATTCGTATTGGAAAGTAAACAAAGTGTATAATGCTTTTTAAGTTGCGGAAGTAAATCAATTAAATCGTGATTCAGTGTGAAAATGTCTGAAAATATTCTGCTGAATTCTTCACCCGTTACAGTTTCTTCGAGCCACTCGATCATTTGTGCAAGGTACTGACTGCGTGTAAGTTCCCCTTTTTCGAATGAACGGTGAATGTGATAATTTTCTTTATACAATTGTGCAAACCGGTCGCCCAGTCCGGGTTTGATATTATTGAAATATTGAATTGGTTTTGTATAATCGAAGGGGATTAATACGTTGCCCAAATCAAAAACTATAACAGAATATTTCATTAGATCCTTATTTGAAAATTAGTTGATGCAAAGATAAGAAAACGTTAAATGACCTGATTAATAATTCCAATAAAAATGCCGCTCCGGAAAACCGGAACGGCATTTCTTGATATCCGTATTACAATAATTCTTATTTCATCAATATCATCTTCTTGCTGATGTTTACATTGTTGCCAACCAACTTATAGATGTAAACGCCTGATGATAATTTGCTTCCATCAAAGCTGACTGTGTATTCCCCTGCTCTCTTTACTTCATTTACAAGCTGTGCTACTTCTCTTCCCAGCATATCATATACCTTTAAGCTGATATGTCCATCTTGCG
>CAZEBL010000078.1:0-11500 GCA_964510325.1 uncultured Melioribacter sp.
TATTGGCTTACATTTTGGCGGACGGGATCACTCGACCGTTATTCACGCTCAAACATCTATTGAACAAATGATTAAGGACGATCAAAAATTTGAGGATGTCGTTCATTCTCTTAAAAATAAAATCGAGTTAAGTGTTTCATAAATTGTAAATTCTGTGTTAATAAAAAAATATAAAATGTTAATAACCCGTTCCTTATTAATGGACAAACCAAAACCTGCACTTATTAACATCTTATTAAGAGTGTTATTGTTTATATAATATATTTCTTTTCCGGATATTACATTGATTATTTAGGTTATCAACATATTAACATCTTTATTATTATAAAATATTATATACATATAGAACAATATTATAATAATAGGTGTGTGTTTTGTTCATAAACAGATGTTCTAAAAATTGAATATCTATCCTATTTTTGATATTTTTTGACTCAACTTGGAGAATTATTATGGAATTCAAAGTAAACAGTAAAGAACTTGAAAAATTACTTGGTAAAATCATTCCAGCTGTTCCCACAAGAACACCAATGCCTATACTCGAAAATTTTCTGTTCGAAGTAAAAGACGGTTTACTAACGATATATGCCACCGATCTGGAAATTTCCTTAAAATCTTCATTGAGTATCGCTACAGAAGACAATATTAAACTGGTAGTACCGGCAAGATTATTAAACGACATTGTGAGATCTTTAAGTGATACAACAATACACTTCAAGTTAACTTCCAACAAGAAAATTAATTTAATAACCGACACTGGAAAATATGTTATTAGCTACCTTGATCCGGATGAGTTTCCTGATATTCCTTCTGTTACCGAAGATAAAAATGTTAAGGATATAAACGAGGTTGTAATAAACGGGGTTGAATTAAGACAAGCTTTTGAAAAAACATCATTTGCAATGAGCAAAGAAGAAATGAGACCGGCTATGATGGGAACGCTCTTTGAATTTACTGATGACGGCTTGCGGTTTGTTACAACAGACGGACACCGACTTGTTAACATGTTAAAGAAAAATATTAAGGCTAATTTTAATCAGCAGTATGTTGTGCCGGAAAGAGCAGTTTCGGTTTTGTTAAAAATTCTTGATGAGAAGGATGTAAAAATTTACTTAACCAAATCATATGTGTCTTTCAAGCTGAATGACATTGAACTAATAACGCGTTTAATTGCACAAAAGTATCCTGATTATAACAGCGTAATTCCACTGGAAAACGAATTTGCGCTTAAGATAAACACGAAGGATATTCATAATTCTATAAAAAGAATGATGTTATTTTCTACATCAACAACAAGACGAGTAAAATTCTCAATTAAAAAAGAGTCGCTCGAAATATCTGCAGAGGATCTTGATATCGGAGCATCCGGTGAAGAAAAAGTTGTATGTGAATATTCCGGAGATGATCTCGAAATCGGTTTTAACTCGGCTTACGTAAATGATGTATTAAATCATATGAGTGATAACGAAGAGATAATTTTCAAACTACATTCGCCTACAAAGGCGGTTATTATAGAGCCGGTTGAAAAGAAAGAAAATCAGGACTTGATGATGCTGTTGATGCCGGTTCGGTTAAACACATAAGATGGTTCTTAAACAAATTGATTTGCAAAATTTCAGACTGCATAGAAGCACATCAATAGTTTTTTCCGATAACTTAAACCTCATCATCGGTGGAAACGGTCAGGGTAAAACATCTATTTTAGAGGCAATCTACTACTTGTGTACTACAAAAAATCTTAATTTCGCTTCAGAAAGCGATGTTGTAACTTTTGGCGAACAATCATTTAATACCGAAGGTTTGTTTGAAGATTTAACTCAAAATCATACCCGGCTTTATTACGACTTAATGAAAAACAGGAAAAACTATTTTCTTGATAACAAACAAATATTAAGTTCTTCGGATGTTATAGGAAGGTTTCCTATTGTAACGCTTATTCAACCAGATCATGCAATAACCCAGGGCGCACCGTCGGACAGAAGACGTTTTGTCGACTCGATTATTTCTCAATCGAGCCACGTTTACCTGGAAATACTTCTAGAGTATAATAAAATTCTTAGACAAAGATCATCGTTGTTATCTCAAATAAAGGAGTTTAGAAACCCATCGTTAATAGAACAACTTGAAGTATGGACAAACTCGTTGGTAAATAATGGTTCCGAGCTAATTAGGTATCGGCTTAAGTTTATAGAAGAGTTTACCACTTATGTTGTTGAAGCATATAATCAAATAATAGAAAATGATGAGCTGCCCAAAATAGAATACTCAACCATTCAGAATATAGATTATGAAAATATCAAAGAGAGGTTTCTTGAAGAGGTTAATGCAGCTAGAGAAGATGAACTCCGACGCGGAGTAAATTTGATTGGTCCGCACAGAGACGATTTTATTTTTTATATAAACGATCACGATCTCAAACGATTCGGCTCTCAGGGTCAGCATAAAACATTTCAAATAGCATTAAGGTTTGCACAATTTTTCTATATAAAAGAAAAATTAGGTAAGACACCTATATTTTTAATGGATGATGTTTTTGGTGAGCTCGATACTTATAGAGCAGGAAAAATTAGTAATTATCTCTCGCAAGTCGGACAGGCGTTTATTACAATGACAGACTTTTCGAGAATTGAAGAACTAAGCACACTCAACGATAGTAAAAAGATAAAAATTGAAAATGGCACGGCAGCATATCTCTAGTGGATTTAAAAGCATTACGGAGATAATAGATAAGGAAAAAGATTTTGAAAACCTTAGGGATACGGTAAAAAACTATAATGTTGTAGATGAATTCGAAATTATTTTTCCGGAGCTTTCAAAAATCGCACAAGCTATTAAGATGGACAAGAAAATTCTCTTATTAAAAGTTGAAAATTCTGTCTGGAAAAGTGAATTGAATTTTCAAAAGAATCTTTTGATAGAAAAAATAAATAAGCACTTTAAAGAACAGGTTGTTAAGTCAATAAAATTCATATAAAGTAAAAACAAGAACTAATATGGCTAAAGAAAAAGAAACAATTAAAAACAACGGCTCTCAGGACTATACGGCAAAGAGCATTAATGTATTAAAAGGACTTGAAGCGGTAAGAAAAAGACCCGCAATGTATATTGGCGATGTTGGTCTAAGGGGTCTTCATCATTTAATTAACGAAGTTGTAGATAACTCTATAGATGAAGCCCTTGCCGGATATAACGACAGGGTAATCGTAACTATTCACAAAGATCAATCAGTTACGGTAGAAGATAGAGGTCGTGGTATTCCGGTTGATCTTCATCCCGAAGAAAAGAAATCCGCACTGGAAGTTGTTATGACCGTTCTACATGCCGGAGGTAAATTCGACAAGAATTCTTACAAAGTTTCAGGCGGATTACACGGCGTTGGTGTTTCTGTTGTAAATGCTCTTTCCGAGTGGATGAAAGTTGAAGTAAGACGCGATGGAAAAATTTATGTTCAGGAATATGTTAGAGGAATTCCAAAAGCAGCGGTTAAACAAGTCGGAACATATAAAGGCGAAAATACCGGAACTAAAACTACGTTTAAGCCAGATAGAGAAATCTTTAAAGTAGTTAAATTCAATTTCGATACGGTTGCAGAGAGAATGCGCGAACTTGCTTATTTGAATAAAGAAGTGACGATGATTCTAAAAGACGAAAATGACAATCAAGAGGAGACATATAAGTTTAAAGGCGGATTAATCGACTTTGTAAAATATCTTGATGAACAGAGAAATCCTTTACACAAACCGGTTTATATTGAAGGAGAACGTGATAACACCCCGGTAGAAATTGCTTTTGAATATAGTGAATCATATTCAGAAAACATTCATACTTATGTTAATAACATTAACACCATTGAAGGCGGAACACATCTTGTTGGCTTTAGAACAGCTCTAACAAGAACGTTTAATAATTACGCATATAAAAACGGCCTGATAAAGGATAATTCGAAAGTTACTCTTACGGGAGACGATTTTAAGGAAGGATTAACAGCGGTAATTTCTGTTAAAGTAATGGAACCGCAATTCGAAGGTCAAACAAAAACGAAGCTTGGTAATGGCGAGGTTAAATCAATAGTAGAAACTATTGTCGGCGAAAAACTATCTGAGTTTCTGGAAGAGAACGGTTCAATCGCTAAAAAAATTATTGATAAATGTATGCGAGCCGCAGAAGCACGCGAAGCAGCTCGTAAAGCCCGCGAACTTGTTAGAAGAAAAAATGCTCTCGACTCAATGCATTTACCCGGTAAACTGGCCGATTGCTCCATTAACGATCCCGAGCATTGCGAGATTTATATTGTTGAAGGTGATTCTGCCGGCGGTTCTGCTAAACAAGGACGCGATAGAAGATTCCAGGCAATACTCCCCATCAAAGGAAAAATTTTAAACGTTGAAAAAGCAAAGATCAATAAAGTCTTAGAAAATCAGGAAATCCAGGCAATGATCTCTGCAATTGGTGCCGGAATTGGAGAGGACTTCGACCCATCAAAATCAAGATACGGTAAAATTATTTTAATGACAGATGCCGATGTTGATGGAAGTCATATTAGAACATTACTTCTTACCTTCTTTTATCGGCACATGAAAGAGTTAATAGCAGAAGGAAAAGTTTACATTGCACAGCCACCGCTTTATAAAATTAAAAAAGGGAAAGAAGAGTTTTACGCTTTCGATGATGAAGAACGCGACAAGATTTTAAAGAGACTTAAAGCTGATAGTAAGGGCAAAAAAGCAGATGAAGAAGTAGAAGTAACAGAAGTTGAAGAAGGGACTGAAGCAACAACCCAATCCAAGGGAATAAATATTTCGAGATATAAAGGATTGGGCGAAATGAATCCGGAACAACTCTGGTCAACCACAATGAACCCGGAAACAAGAACGGTGTTACAGGTTAATCTTGAGAGCGCTGCAGCAGCAGATAAAATATTCGAAACATTAATGGGCGATGCGGTTGAACCACGCAGAGCTTTTATTGAGAAACATGCAAAGTATGCAAATTTGGATGTTTGATAAGTTACAATTAAGAGTTGCGTGACAAAAAATATTTATTGAATATATGAAGGAAAACCATTCAACATATCAACAGCCGGTAATTGATTATGTGCGTTCCGACTATTCCGCACTTCACAAAAATTTAACGGTTGATGAAGCGTTGAATAAAATTAGAAACGAAGGCGTAGGCGAAAGAATAGTTTATTTCTATGTTGTTGATGACGATAAAAAACTTGTCGGGGTTCTTCCAACACGCAGAATTTTAACCGGTCAACCCGATCAGAAACTTGAAGACATAATGGTTAAGTATGTTGCGGCTATTCAAAATGATGCAACTGTTTACGATGCATGCGAGTTCTTTGTAATGTATAAATTTCTTGCTTTCCCGGTTGTAGATAAGGAAAGGAAATTAGTTGGAATTGTAGATGTAAATCTTTTCACCGATGAGCTGCTCGATTTTTCCGAACGTCAGAAAGTGAGCGATGTTTTTGAATCAATCGGCTTTAAGATTTCCGAGGTTAAGAACGCAACACCGCTTAAAGCATGGCGGATACGATTTCCGTGGCTTCTTGCAACAATTACCAGCGGAACAGTATGTGCTATTCTTGCCGGTTTGTTCGAGGCTACTCTGGCGGAGAGCCTGGTTTTAGCTTTCTTTCTTACGCTTGTGCTCGGACTCGGTGAAAGCATGAGTATTCAATCGATGACGCTTACAATACAAACTTTACACACGGCGCAGCTATCATTAAAATGGTATGTAAAGAATTTCATTAAGGAAGCGCAAACGGCAATTTTAATTGGAGGAAGCAGCGGATTGCTTGTTGCATTAATTGCATATATCTGGAAAGGCGAAATTATAACATCTGTAATAATTGGATCGAGCATTTTGTTGGTACAGTTAGCCGCCGCGCTTCTCGGCTTAAGCGTTCCGGCGTTATTGCATAGCACAAAATTGGATTTAAAAGTTTCTGCCGGACCAATTACTCTTGCACTAACAGATATTTTTACAATTATGTTTTATATGGGCCTTGCAACAGTAATGATGTAGTTCATAATAAGAATAATTAATAAACTTTTTAAAATCATTAATACTAATAACAAAACATGACGACAATATTCGAAAAAGTAGTACCCGTAGCATTAGAAGAAGAAATGAAATCATCTTATATCGATTATGCAATGAGTGTTATCGTTGCGCGCGCATTGCCCGATGTAAGAGACGGACTAAAACCGGTTCACAGACGCGTTCTATTCGGAATGCATGAACTTGGAGTTGCTTATAATAAACCATATAAAAAATCCGCGCGTATAGTTGGAGAAGTCTTAGGAAAGTATCACCCGCATGGCGATAGCGCTGTTTACGATACAATGGTGCGTATGGTTCAGGATTTTTCACTTCGCTATCCGCTTGTTGATGGTCAGGGTAACTTTGGATCGATTGATGGCGACAGCCCCGCGGCAATGCGTTATACTGAAGCACGCCTTTCAAGAATTGCAGATGAAATGCTAAGAGATCTTGATAAAAACACTGTCGACTTCGCACCAAACTTTGATGATACTTTGCAAGAGCCAACAGTTATGCCCTCTTACTTACCAAATCTTCTGGTAAATGGTGCAAGTGGTATTGCCGTTGGTATGGCCACAAACATTCCGCCTCACAACTTATCAGAAGTAATAGACGGACTTGTTGCTCTCATTGAAAACCCGAAATTAAAACCGGAAGACCTGATGAAGTTTGTTAAAGCACCAGATTTTCCAACCGGCGGAATAATTTACGGTTACGATGGAGTTAAAGAGGCATTCCTTACGGGAAGAGGGAGAATTATTCTCCGCGCTAAAGCAAATATTGAGGTAATGAAAAATGAGCGCGAGAATATTGTTATAACTGAAATTCCATATCAGGTTAACAAAGCTGCCCTTATAGAAAAAATTGCGGAGCTCGTTCGCGAAGATAAAATTGTAGGTATATCTAATATCAGAGATGAATCCGATAGAGATGGATTAAGAGTCGTAATCGAAATGAAACGCGATGGACAACCGGCTGTAACTCTAAATCAGTTATTTAAGCACACACAGATGCAGGTTACATTCGGCGTTATAATGCTTGCTCTTGTAAATGGTGTTCCGAAAGTTCTTACTCTTAAAGAATGTATGGAACATTTTATTGCTCATAGATTCGAAGTATTAAAAAGAAGAACTAAATTCGATTTAGATGCAGCAGAGCGTCGTGCTCACATTCTGGAAGGTTATATAATTGCGCTTGATAATATTGATGCTGTAATTGAAACGATTAAGAAATCGAGAGATGTTGAGACGGCTAAAAATAATTTGATGAAGAAATTCAAGCTTTCAGAGATCCAGGCAAAAGCTATTCTCGATATGCGGTTGCAACGCTTAACCGGACTCGAAAGAAAGAAAATAGAAGACGAATACAAAGAAACTATTAAATTGATTGAAAGACTGAAGGGAATTTTATCAAGTGAAAAGAAACAACGCCAGATTTTGATTGAGGAGCTTCAGATAGTTAAAGAAAAATTTGGCGATGAAAGAAGAACAGAAATTGTGCGCGATTACAAAGAATTCTCTCTTGAAGACATAATTGCCGAAGAAGATGTTGTTGTTACAATTTCCCACCAGGGATTTATTAAGAGATTTCCTGTAAGCGGGTACAGACGACAAGCACGTGGCGGCAAGGGAGTTACGGGTGCGGGCACTAAAGAAGAAGATTTTATTGAACACATGTTTGTTGCATCAACGCATCATTATATTATGTTCTTTACCGACAAAGGAAAGTGTTACTGGCTAAAGGTTCACGAAATTCCGGAAGGAGGAAGAGCTACAAAAGGACGCTCAATTCTTAACCTAATTGAAAAAGATAAAGAAGAAAAAATAACAGCTTTTGTTACCGTTAAAGAATTTACAGACGATAAATTTATTGTGATGGCTACCGAAAAAGGTACGATTAAGAAAACCGTTTTATCAGCTTACTCAAATATTAGACGTGGCGGAATTAATGCAATAAATCTTGCTGCCGGCGATCGATTAATGGAAGCTAAATTAAGCGATGGAAATAACGATATTATTATCGGAACCCGAAACGGTATGGCTATTCGTTTCAATGAAAAAGATGTTAGAGAAATGGGAAGAACCGCAACAGGCGTAAGAGGCATTAAACTTGGTAAAAATGATGTTGTGATAGGAATGATTGTTGTCCGTAATGCTACAACCCTTATGGTTGTTACAGAAAAAGGTTTTGGCAAGAGATCCGAAATAGAAGAATACCGTTTAACACGTAGAGGCGGAAAGGGAGTAATTACCGTTAAAACATCTGATAAGAACGGTAAACTGATTGCAATGAAAGAAGTAAACGACGGCGACGAGCTCGTAATCATTACAACTGGCGGAATGGTAATAAGACAATCAGTTTCAGACATTCGTGTTATGGGTAGAAATACTCAGGGAGTGCGGTTAATTAGACTTAATGAGGGTGATGATATTGCAGATATCGCAAGAGTAATTCCAGAAGAAGGAAACTGCGAAGAATAATTTATTAATAAACCAGAGCTAAAAATGTCCCACAATAAAAACTTACACTTCGATTCTAAATGTGTTCATAGTGGTATAAGTGAATACGAGTTTGGTCCTGTTGTTCCTCCGATTTATCAGACCTCAACCTTCAAGTTTGAGTCGGCAGAACACGGCGCATCATTGTTCAAAGGTGAAGCTGAGGGATACATCTACACTAGAATGAAAAACCCGACTATTGAAGCGATGGAAAACGCGGTCGCTGAATTAGAAAGCGGACACAAAGCACTTGGATGTGCAAGCGGTATGGCTGCCATTAACACGGTCTTTACTTCTCTACTTAAAGCCGGCGATCATGTTGTCTGCAGTAAATCTGTTTATGGACCAACAATGACCCTCCTGCATTCTGTCCTTAGTAAGTTCAATATAGAATCAACTTTTGTCGATACAGACATAACAGAACAAATTGAAAAAGCGATAAAGCCTAACACTAAAATTGTTTATGTAGAAACTCCGGCAAATCCAATGATCTCAATTACAGATTTAGAAGCCGCGGCTAAAATTGCTCATGGTGTTGGCGCTTTGTTGGTTGTTGATAATACATTTATGAGTCCGGCACTTCAGCAGCCATTTAAATTAGGCGCAGATGTTGTGTTACACAGTATGACAAAATTCTTGAACGGTCACGCCGATGTTGTTGCCGGAATAATAATTACTAAAGATGAGCAAATGTATCTGAACATGAGAAAGGTTCTCAATCAGCTTGGCGGAGTTATTGACCCGTTTAATTCATTTCTTGTTCACAGAGGATTGAAAACTCTATCAATTCGAATGCAAAGACATTGCGAAAATGCTATGCTGATTGCAGAGCATCTTGAGAAACATCCAAAGGTTAAATGGGTTCGTTATCCCGGACTTAAGAGCCACCCCGGTTATAACATTGGTTTGAAACAACACGCCGGTCATGGAGGAATGATTTCGTTTGAATTGAATGGCGGATTTAAAGCCGGAGAGACTGTTATGAATAACGTTAAACTCTGTCAGCTTGCGGTATCGCTTGGCGGTGTAGAAACTTTAGTTCAGCATCCGGCAAGCATGACTCATTTATCTATGGGCGCGGAAGCAAGAAAATCAGCTGGCATTACAGAAGGTTTAGTGCGCCTATCGGTTGGAATTGAAAATGTAAACGACATAATCAACGATCTTGAACAGGCGCTCTCAAAAATATCTTGATTAATAAATTTAGAATAATAATAACTATTTTGCCCGAATTAATCGGGCATTTTAATAAACCCCTTTCCTCGCACTACGTCTAATTCCAAAACAATTTGGGAGAGTTATGAAAAAATTTTTTAACTCAATTCTTCTTATATCAACCCTGTTCTTATTTCTACTAAACAATGTTTCTGCTCAATCAAGTCTTTACATTCCGCGTAATATTCAAAAAGCTTATGAAAAAGGAACACGATCTTATGATGGCACTCCCGGACCAAACTACTGGATTAATCGATCGGACTATACAATCAAAGCCGAACTTGTTCCACAATCGAGAACAGTAAACGGTCATGCATGGATTACATTCTACAATAATAGCTCGGACTCACTCAATACTTTTGTATTTAGACTATATCAGGATATAATGAAAAAAGGAAGCCCGCGCGACTTTTCTATTAGTCCCTCTGACATAACAGATGGTGTTAAGATAGATACATTAATTATCAATAACATTGGGATTGACTTCAAATCAAAATCTTACCGCGTTTTGCGAACAGGAACAAACCTAATTATTTCAAACTTTCCATCCAAAGTTCCGCCAAAAGGATTTGCAAAGATAGAAATTAAATGGAGCGTAATAATTCCTAAAGAAACAAGAATTAGAATGGGTGCTTACGATTCTCAAACTTTCTTTGTTGCCTACTGGTATCCCCAGGTTGCAGTTTATGATGATGTTGATGGTTGGGATCGACAGGAATATACAGGCGCAACTGAATTCTACAACGACTTTGGAAATTTTGATGTTGAACTGACCGTCCCCGGCGATAACCTCGTCTGGGCAACGGGAGTATTACAAAATGCCAGAGACATTCTTCACCCAAACATTTTTGAAAGATATCAGCGGGCACACCGTTCGGATGAAATAATTAGAATAGTTACTTCGGATGATCTTAAAAATAAAACAGTAACCAATGGTAAAGATAAAAACACCTGGCATTTTAAAGCAGAGAATGTTCCCGATTTTTCTTTTGGAACAAGCAATAAATATTTGTGGGATGGTTCATCAATAGAGGTTGAATACAAAACCGTAACAGGAAGAAGAGTCTTTGTTGATGCGTGTTACCAGGAAGGATTAAAATTTCAGGATGAAGTTGCTCTCTTTTCTCGCTTATCAATTGATTATCTTTCTAATGAATGGCCCGGCATTCCGTATCCATATCCCAAAATGACAGTCTTTAACGGTGAACAAAAATATGGCGGCGGAATGGAAACACCAATGATGTGTAACAACGGAACATATCCTAACCGCGCCGGACAAATTGGTGTTACAATTCATGAAATTGCACATACATATATGCCGTTCTATATGGGAATTAATGAAAGAAAATATGCTTTTATGGATGAGGGCTGGGCAACATTTTTAACTTACGATCTTGTAAGAAGAATGGAACCGGATGGTGATGAACTTACCCAAACAATTTCTGTCCTATCTAATACCATGGGAAACGATTATATGATTCCTGTTATTACTCCATCTTTTTCAAGTAAAACAAATGGCTCTGGACTTTTGTTTTATCAACAGCCGGCAATAGCGTATTTAATATTAAAAGATTTTCTTGGCGAAGAGACATTTAAAAAAGCTTTACACGAGTATATAAATTGGTGGAACGGCAAACATCCAATCCCTTACGATTTCTTTTTTACATTTGATAGAATTGCCGGAGAAGATTTAAGCTGGTTCTGGAAACCGTGGTTCTTTGAAACCGGCTATCCTG